>JAZABE010000200.1:0-17461 GCA_036137535.1 Planctomycetota bacterium
CAAGTTTTTCGAGTGTTGCGTTCCAATGGTGTTCCTTGGATTCCTGGGGAATATGGATTCCCTCGGGAAAAGCATAATTAAGATCACGCTGTGCCGATGTGCCCGCGGTTTTGGGAATGTGTAAGAAAAAGAGGGTCGTGTTACGGTTGGCTTGAGAGCAGCTTATTTTTTCGGCCAAATCACCTTCAAAAAAATTGATGCAGTTCATCTTGCCGCCTTTCAAGAGATTTAAAAAACGGCGAGATGATAGCAAAGCCGGGATGCGGAGAAAATATGGATTCTGGCAGGTAGGTTGCTAGAAATTCCGGTTTTGGCTGTTGTTAGCGTGCCAAGAGGAAGTCTTGCCGTTGAACTGCGGTCGTCGAGCTGCAGGACGATTGATGGGATTCACACGATTCGCCACCTGTCCCGTAGATTGACGATCGAGATGGTTTTCTTTTGGGGTAACAGATCGAAGGCGTGTTGAATGCGTTAGGAGTTGAACTTTGTTTTTAACAGCAATCGTTTTCCAAATGTTGGCTGAGTATTGGGAGAGATACAGTTTCTTGTGAGCTTGTTTTTTGAAAACCAACGACGGGATCCGTGAAAAAGTTGGGCAGGGCTCCCAAAATCTATCATTTGAAACAATGGTTGGTTACAATTTTGGGAGAACAATCCCGTGTTCAATGAAACCTCTCTTAAATAAAAAGAGTTACCATATAAAAGAGTTGCCATGGAATCAGACCAATCGGATCAGTCAGCCCTATCAGAGAAATTGACCGACGGGATTTCTGATCTAGAGAAAAGGCCTGAGAGTTCTGTTGCAGGGGACGAAACCAGTTTGTCCGGAGCGGAACCTGAATCGGGAATTGAAAATACCGTGGAACAGCCCAATCTGTTATTGGCCGCGGGGGTATTGTCAGTTGGAATGATAGCCTTGGCCATCATTCTCGGCTGGCTTGGATTTTGTGACACTCGGCAGTCTCTATGGTCGCTCGATAGGAACCAGGTGCTGTTTCCCGCATTGGTCTGGGGGATTGGTGCATCGATTCCCCTGTTGTTTCTTCCGTTTGCCATTTTGAAATTTGATTTTGGTCTTTTCCAGAGCTTGAAACAAACCATTGATGATCTACTCATCCCGTTGTTCAAGGAATGTCCTTTTGCCGAAATTGTCCTCCTCTCCGCGTTTGCGGGGCTAAGCGAAGAAATATTCTTTCGGTGGTGTTTACAGGGCGGATTGACCAATGTGTGGGCTGGCAATGCAGGCGTTTGGTTGGGGATTTCCATCGCCGGTGTTCTTTTTGGCCTTTGTCACTTTATTACGGTGAGTTATGCCCTGTTTGCGGCACTGATGGGGATTTACCTCGGTGTGGTCATGCAATGGTCGGGAACGTATCTAGCTCCGGCGATTGCCCATGGACTCTATGATTTTGTGGCTCTGAGCCTTGTCGTCCACCTAGGACAAAACCGGGGAAACCGTGAATTGGCGGGATAAATGCTTTAAAACTGCGGAAGTTTAAAGGGTGCCGCATTTGGCCCTTCCAGTGATTTGCTGGGGCCGATATACTATTCTGTTTGAATTTATGCGAATTCTATTTGGGAAGGCAACTCAATAATGCCAAAGATGAAGACCCATAAGGGCACCAAAAAGAGATTTCGCTTGACGGCAAAAGGTAAAGCCAAACATCGGAAATCGGGCACCAGTCATTTACAAGCCCGGATGTCCAATAAACGGAAACGCAACTTGCGTGGTACCGGAAATTTGGCGACTTGTGTTGAAAAAAGTATTCAAGCGGCTCTAGGAAAAAACAGTTATTGATTGAATTGTCGGATGGTGAAACCATTTGACCGACCAGCGCTCGGGTAATAACGCTTTTGATTTTTGTGATTGAAAATTAAAAGGGCCTTGTCAGTGCGGATTAAAAAGAAAGTGCGATGAGAACCAAAAAAGGTGCGGCCAGGACAGCGGCCAAAAAGCGTCTCTTTAAAAAAGCCAAAGGCTATCGCGGTGGACGCAAGAACCTGCTTCGAACAGTGAAAGAAACGCTGGTGCGTGCAGGTGCTTATGCGTTCCGTGACCGAAAAGTTCGAAAACGTGAATTTCGGCGCTTGTGGATTGTCCGAATCAATGCGGCATGCCGGGAGCGGGGACTACGGTACAGCGAGTTTATTAATGGCCTTAAGAAGGCCGAGATCGATCTGGATCGTAAAACGTTGTCCGAGATGGCTATTCATGACCCGGCGGGATTCGATCAAGTTTTCGAAGCGGCAAAAGCCGCACTCTCCGCATGAACGGCTTTCTCGTTTAAAGAGATTTCATTCGAGAGATCCAGGGCCTAGTTGGGTTGCGCTTCAACGAACCCGGTTAGAATATCTCTGGTTTTCCAGTATGGATTCACATTCAAAATAAACGCCAAATGTGAATAATAACCGGGCGGTGACTTTTCAGGCAGGTCACATCTAATCAGCACTTGAGCAAAGCAGAGGTCCAACATGGCGTTACAGGAATTCGTCGCAGAACTCGACAGTCTATGTTCGTCAGCCAGTGAGGCCTTCAGTACTGCCACCACTAAAGATCAATTGGAAGATTATCGGGTGGAGTTTTTGGGAGCCAAAAATGGGCGGCTTAAGTCAGCCCAAAAATTGATGGCTGGGGTGCCTAAGGAAGAAAAGCCGGTAGCAGGGCAAAAGCTAAACGAGTCCAAAAAGGTTATTCAGGAGGCTTTTGATGCCGCCAGCAGCCGATTGGCTGACCAGGCAATTGAGGAAATTGACCCCACTTTCGATCCGACCCTGCCAGGTCAGGAATATCGCCTGGGACGACTCCATCCAATTACCCAAACCATTGAAGAACTCAAGGACATTATGGGACGTCTTGGATTTTCGATTGCCGAGGGACCTGAAGTAGAAGATGACTGGCATAATTTTGAAGCTCTGAATATTCCCCCCGAGCATCCCGCCCGGGATCCGTTGGATAACTTCTATATCGCCACAGCGGGGCAGAACAGTCCAGTGCTTGGCCAGCCGATGTTGATGCGAAGCCAGACGAGTACGGTGCAAATTCGGGTTATGGAAAACAAGCCGCCCCCGATCCGGATTATTTCGCTGGGGCGGGTTTATCGGCCCGACACGGCAGACCGCACCCATTATCCAATGTTTCACCAGATGGAAGGGTTGATGATTGATGTTGATGTGACCATGGCAGATTTGAAAACCGTGCTCCGTCTATTCGCCTCAAACTACTTGGGGGAAGACGTGAAAGTTCGGATTCGTCCTTCTTTCTTTCCATTCACTGAACCGAGTGTCGAAGCAGATTATTACTGGAACGGTGAATGGATTGAGTTTGGAGGAGCAGGGATGGTAGATCCAAACGTGCTCCATTCAGTCGGTTACGATCCCGATTCTGTTTCCGGTTTTGCGTTTGGGCTTGGTGTGGAAAGGTTGTGCATGATGCGGCACAAAATCACGGACATCCGATATTTGTTTACCAATGAAACACGCTTTCTTCACCAGTTTTGATGCTTAAGCCGTTTTGAGTGTTGCCTTAGTGGCGAGACGATTTTTCTGAAAAGACCTATTACTCAATAATAATGAAGAGCAGACCATGATTGTCTCTTGGGAGTGGCTAAAAGAATACGTCGACCTGGGTATGTCGCACGATGAGTTGGTTGAAAAACTGACTATGTCGGGATTGAACCACGAAGGGTCAATGCAATTTGTGGAAAACGATACATCGATTGATCTCGAGGTTACCAGCAACCGCCCGGATTGCCTGGGCCACATCGGCGTTGCCCGTGAAATTGCAGTTTTGTTTGGCAATGAGTTGAGGGTTCCAGAAACGAAGTTGGACGAAACGGGTCCCTCGATTGAAGAGTTGATTTCAGTTGATCTTGATTGCAGTGACTTGTGCCATCGTTTTACAGCCCGTCTCATTCGCGGGGTCAAAGTCGGCCCCAGTCCGGATTGGTTGATCAAACGGCTGCAGGCCGTTTTTAAGGATTATAAGCCGATCAATAACATCGCGGATATTACTAACTATGTCATGATGGAAAGCGGGCAACCGCTTCACGCGTTTGATTATCAAAAAATTGATGGGCAACAAGTGGTGATCAGGCGTGCCGGCAAGCAAGAGGAATTTGAGGCCATTAACCATCAAACCTACAAGCTCGATGAAACCATGTGTGTGATTGCCAATGCGGAGAAAGCGATGGCTATCGGTGGTGTGATGGGAGGTGCGGAATCAGAAGTTTCGGAAAACACGGTCGACGTGTTGATTGAATCTGCAGAATTCTCTCAGATGTCGATTCGATCTACGGCGCGGTCATTGAAGCTTCATAGCCCAGCTTCGCATCGATTTGAACGTCCCATAGACCCCGCTGGAACCGAGTATGCCAGTGAACGGTGTTGCCAGCTGATCCTCGAAATCGCTGGAGGGGAATTGGCCAAGGGGGTGATCGATGCAGGCTCAACCAGTTACCGAGGAAATGACGTCCAATTGCGTCAGGCTCAACTGAAACGGATTTTAGGGATTGAGATCCCCGGTGAAATTGTTCCCGAAATTTTGAAAAGTTTGGGTTGTCAACTGGTTACGTCCGACGATGAGACCGTTACGGTCAGGCCGCCCTCCTGGCGACGCGATTTAAGCCGGGAGTGTGATCTGGTTGAGGAAGTGGGCCGGATTTACGGATTCGACAAGATTCCGGAAAATGCGGATGTTCCAATGGCTGCTACTGTTAAACGGAACGAAGACCGGGTTGTCAACAAAGCGAGATCCTTGATGACCGGAGCCGGGTTTGATGAGGCGATGACGGCCAGCTTGGTTTTAAAGCAATGGTCTGAACTTTTTTCCCCTTGGTCGTGCCAAGAAGCTTTAGAAGCTATTCAACCCATGCTCGGTGTTGTCGACAGCCGTTGGCAGGATAAGGGAATGGTAAAATATTTACGCAAGAGCCTGGTCCCCAGTTTATTGGAGGCGCGTCGATACAACGAGCATCGAGGAGGGGTCGAAGCCGAGCTTTTTGAGATCGCGAATATCTACCTTGGGGATTCTTCAGGACTACCAAAGGAGCCGACGAAGATCGCTTTTGTTGGCAGTCGGGATTACTGCCAAATGAAAGGTGTGATCGAAGCTTTGTTCAATGAAATGAACCCGCAAACTCAGGTCGAGTTTGATTTTTGTGAAGAAAAGTTAGTGAATCGTTCGCGAAGTGCGGTGGTTAAACTGGCAGGGACTGTCATTGGTTTTGTCGGTGAAGTTTCCAATTTCGGGAAAGAAGCAACTGGTTTGCGAAAAGATTGTTCGATTGCTGAACTGGACATGCAGGCTTTTTATGACGTTGCAGAACTGACACCACTTCACCAGGTGGTTAGTGACAAACCGACGATCACTCGAGATTTCAACTTTGTCGTTGATGAATCCGTGAGATGGTCTCAGCTTTACGGATCGGTAGCTTCGTCTGCCGGTGAATATTTCGAATCGGCTCACTACGTAGAAACCTTTCGAAATCCAGATAAAGATGGCCCCGATAAAAAACGGGTCTTGCTCAGTGTGGTGTTGCGTGGTCAAGAATCCACACTGACTGGTGAGCAAGCGGAAGCAGCTTGCCAATCGATTGTTGAAACGTGTCGAGAAAATCACCGGGCTGAATTGGTGGCATCGTGATCCCGGGCTGCCTGGTGCGTTCAACCGTTGTCAGAGGGGTTTGCTTATCCCAGAACCAACCCTGAGTTCCCTGAAGTAAATTGTGGAGCGAACCATGAGAAGAACCCTTGGTAAAACTACAATCGAGGTGACACCGGTGGCCATGGGCTGTTGGCCGATTGCCGGGATGACCAGTATTGACGTTAATGATGCCGACAGCCTGAAGACATTGAACGCTGCGATTGACAATGGCATCAACTTTTTTGATACCGCTTATTGCTATGGTGCCCAGGGCGAAAGCGAGAAACTGATTTCCCAGGCTTTTGCCCAGCGGCGAGACGAAATCGTGATCGCGACCAAGGCTGGAATTCATTGGGATGAAAAATCCGTTCGGGGAGTCAATGGACGACCTGAACGAATCAAGGTGGAGTTGGATGAATCACTGAAACGGCTGAACACGGATCGCGTGGAGTTACTGTACCACCATGCACCGGACCCGGAAGTTCGTGTTGCAGATTCAGCGGGCGCATTCCGGGAGTTACTCGATACGGGGAAAGCACTTTCGATTGGTGTGTCCAATTACTCGGTTGAACAGATGGAGGAGTTTTCGCAAATTTGTCCGATTTCGGCAGCCCAGCCCCATTACAATATGCTGCAACGCGAAATCGAGAATGACGTCCTGCCGTGGTGCCGCGATCGTGGGGTCTCGGTGATTTGCTATTGGCCGCTGATGAAAGGCCTCTTGGCCGGACAATTGAAACGGGATCACCAGTTCAAACCGAACGATGGTCGCAAGAAGTACCCCATGTTCCAGGGACAGGAATGGGAGAAAAATCAGGATTTTGTCGATGAGCTCAGTGGTATCGCCAACGAAACGGGAAAAACCGTTTCCCAGGTTGTCATTAACTGGACGATTCAACAGCCGGGGATTACGGTTGCCTTGTGTGGGGCCAAGCGAGCGTACCAGATTGCTGAAACTTCCGGGGCACTGGGTTGGCAATTGAGCCCAGGACATCTAGATAGGATCAACTCTGCGATCCAGAAGCGGGGGCCGGTGGTTTCCAAGGCAGCCGTTTGAATTTTTGCCGAGGAGGTGAATTCCGTCTGCAATTTCATCATTTTTTGGTGATGACACTGGAACCGGATAAACGATCCCAAAACGTTTGACGTGACACCCCAAAAACGAAGAAAATACCGACGAATAAAACGAAAGCTAAAATGCCCGAGATAGGGATTAGGATGCCCAGACCGGTCAAGACTGCTAGTAAGCCAATGTAAGTAAACTGGAATTTAATAAGGGCACGCATAACTGTTGTGCCCAGCGAGGCCACGGTACCGTCGGCACGACTTACCTGGAGCCCAAGGAGTAGTTTTCCAATGGATAGCCCCCCGAAAGTTTCCCAAATCATTGCGGCTAATGAAAAAATCAACCATCCAATAATGATGCCGATGAAAGATCCTGCTAAAGCTCCCAAGAAGGCTAAGCCGGCTATCACCTCCTCGCTCGCATTGGGATCATTGGCTACGGCTCCTCCAGTCAAGATTCCCAAGATCGCACTTCCTGCCAGTCCGCCCAGGACTCCGCCTCCGAGTCCAATTGCGAGGGAATCGATTACGGCGGCAATCAAGCGTTGAACGGGCGTTGCCAATTGGTATTGCGTTGAGGATTTAGTTTTGGGTTTGGAAGGGCGTTTTCCGGTTTTTGAACCCTTGGGATTTTTGTTTTCCAGACCGTCATCCTTGATATACATTTTGAGAACTTCTTCTTCGCGATCTCTGACTTTCTGTTTGGCCGTCGACGGTCGGCTTTGTGATTGGTATGCGATGGGCTGATCCTGATCTACGGCTTCATTCAGCCCCAGCGGATCGTTGTTGATCAGGGAACCCGTGGATCCAAGTGGGTCGTCAAACCGGATGGGAGCACCACATTTGCATGTTACCGTTTGCCCAAACAAATTGGGCTTCATACGGAACTTTTGCCCACATTGTACGCACTGGACTTGAAAATCAGGATTCAAATTCTCGATGTCTTCGGGAAGTGCTGGCGTAGTTACGGCTGACTGTCCCTCAGTGACTCCGGTCAATGGTTGGGTACCGGTTAGGGGGGTGGACGCGATAGCTGCTCCAGACATCAGGTCTGTCAAGCTGAGAGAATCGGAAAGGCTGTCGGTTTGCTTGGTCGTTGTAGAGCGGGGCTGTTGACCCGAAACGACCGATTGCGTTGATGACTGTTCGGGTTGTCGGGGGACCGGGATTTTGAGCATTGTGCCGCAGGGACATTTTGCCACTTTGCCTGCCATGTTGTCTGGAACAGACAGTTTTTTTCGGCATTTGGGGCAATTAAAAGAAATGGACATCAATGAAAAGCCTTGACCGGGTCCTATAAAACTCATCCCCGTCGATTTTAAACCAAAAATACCAATAAAAAAGCAAGTTCATCTAACTTCACGAAAAATTCCAATGGATTTGCAGTCACCGGTGCTGGATTTCGTGGTTGACGCGTTTACCGAATGTTTCTGCAGGTCAAACGGGCTCGACGGGTTAAAGTCGGTACAGGCCGAAAAATCAACGTCTTGCCGTTCTTTTTAAGGGCGGTTGGGTGGAATGGTAGCGGTAATAAACTTCCAGGCAGAGTGTTGACATGGCCGTCGAATAGAATGTGCCGCCATAAGGGCTCCAAAGTGTTTTTTCAGAAAAACTACCTTTCATGGATCCCTCTTTTGACTGGAGGGAGAGTAGTTTTTGAGTTAGGGAATGGTTCCATCTTTTCCAGTTTTCATTCTGAAATTCAAAAGCGGATTTTTCCCGGTGAATCGCGAGCGTGGCGTAATACCAGAAATAGAGGTTATCAATTCGGGTTTGATTTGGCATTTCTTCCAGAACAAAATCAATGGCTTCAGTCGACATTGCAGTCGAGACATTCATCTCCAAAAGTCTGCGGCAAAAAAGAGCCTCAGCGGTCATCGTTCGTGTTGGCTTCTCGGCGGTGCGATAGGCAGCCAAACCGCCCCTGTCTCCTTTCTTGTAAGAGTTGAGAAATCTTTCCATTAAATTACGGGTTTTCTCGGGCAAAAGGACACCTGCCTGTTCAGCGCTTTTAAGAGCCAGCACTTGCCAGCCGAACTGACTCATGTCTCCATCATCCCCAGGACGATAACGCCAACCGCCAGTCACTTGGTTTTGGGTAGAAACACTGTATTGCTGAGCTTTCTGAATGAAAGGTTGGATGCGAACATCACCCGTTAGGGAATAGGCTTCTGAAATCGCCATCATTGCCATTCCGTGGCAATAGGTTCGAGCAAATAATCCAGCTTCTCCGTATAGGTTGCCATCTTGCTCTTGCGTTCGGATTAAGTATTCCAACCCTTTTTGAATCGTCTTTTGATAAGGCCCTTCTAGGTGCGTATGACCGGAACCGAGGAATGACAAAAGAACGAGACCTGTAATTCCCGTATCAGCATTAAAGCCTGCACCACCGCGATTATGCCCGTAGACATTGGCCTCATTGCCGGCGTTGAATCGGCGGGGGTTCCATCGCCCGTCTTCGGATTGCTCGGAACTTAACCAATTCAAGGCATCCTGCACCGCTTGTTCAGTGTTGATCGAGCCGCCGTTGTGTTCAATGATCTTGGATCGATTGGGAGAAAAACGATTTTGATACATTTCTGGGATCGGTTGGCCATCTGCTAGTCTGCGGTGGATTTTGACCTGTGAGATTGCAGCATTGACGTTCGGATGAGACGCAGAAGCCCACGGTGGTTTTGATGTCGTGTCCGGTATCGAACTGGAATCTGGGAGCTCATTGGGACCTGGAACCGGTTTGGCTTTGTTTGTGGTAACCTGTTTTTGCAGTTCAGCTTTTAGGGTTTCCACATCGAATGACTGGGTAGTTGAGAATTCGGGCGGGGACTGAGAAGAACGGGGTTGTGGTGAACGCTCAACCAACCGGTCAGCTGGTTTGGGAATTTGAAACGGGGTATCTCGGCGAATGGGCTTGGGGATTTCCGCGACTTTGGCTGGTTCGACCTTAGGCTTTTGCGTGCGGTTGATCTCAAATTGCTGATTTTCAACTAATTCCGGTGTTGGTTGGTCCGGCTCGACTGAATCATTGATGTTTTGGATTTCATGGTTCTGATATTCTGTGACAGCGCTACGGGACTCACGCTTTGGGAACGCGGCCAGGTGGGGTTCGGGGTTTGGCTGGGTAATCGATTCCGGAGACGAATTCTTTTCCTCAAAAAACTGGTCCCATGGTTTTTCGTTCTGATTGGAGTTTGGGTCCAGCTCGGGTTCGAGCGGTTCTTCTTGGATCACGGAAAAACTCACAGGTTTTTCCTGCGATTCATTGGAAAATGAAAAGAACAGTCGAGTCCCGTATGCATAGCCGCCTAACAGGATATGGGCAAAGATAGAAAGCGCAACGCACTTCCAGATCGGTTTAGCATGTCCCCAACGGGTCCAGATTAAGATTGCGGCCATGATCATCAAGATGCCAAAACCAATCCAAAGGCTGTACATAAGCAACCCGTTTCCGGCCTGCTGTGCCAGGAGTATCGTTCGTAATGAAATGGAAATGGTGTTGTTCATTTGAATCGATTTTATTGCAGCATCTTGGTTTTCTTGACGGCGATCCGCATGTCCTTGATTCCTGAAGCGTGAACCGTCCCGAGGACTTCGGCGATTCGCTGGTAGACAATTTCAGATTCGCCGCGGACAATAACACCGACTTTGGGATACTCTGTTTTGGCTTCAACCAGATTGGACTCTAACTGGGAAAGTGTGACCGGTTGGTCGTCCAGGTGAATTGAGTCGTAATACACGTTAATTACCCTTTTGGAAGGTGAATTGGTTAACGCTCCAGCCCGATTGATACTGGGAACCTCGAGTGGCATCTGTTGCTCGGCTTCTTCGAGTTCAGTAAACCGCGTGCCGACCATGAAGAAGATGATCAAGAGGAAAACAATGTCAATCATCGGCGTTAGATTTAACGTCGACTGCTCATCTTGAGAAGTTTTTAACGGCATGGATGTCCTCCTTAGTTTTCTAGGCGACTCGTTTTGAGCTAAGCTTGGAACTGGTTTTACCTTCTATCGTTTCGTCGTCATCATTTTCCTCAAAATCGATTCCGTCGCTGGAAATGTGGGTAACTACTTTTTGGCCTAAAGAGTCGATTTCTACGACCAGGCGATCCACGAGACCTACAAAATAGATATAAGCAATCAATGCAGGGATGGCGACACTCATGCCGGCGGCAGTGGTGAGTAATGCTTGGCTGATTCCATTGGCAATTAACAGTTTTGGATCTGATGAGGTGCTCGATGTACCAATGGCATCGAAAGCCACGATCATTCCAACGACAGTTCCTAACAAGCCAAGCAACGGAGTCACCGTGGCGATTCCGTTAATGAGCCTTAGGTGCTTTTTTAATTTGTAGGTTACCCGCTCCCCTTCATCGAGCACCGCTTGTTCGACTTCAACGGATGGCCTTCCCCATTTTTGACTCGCGGCAGAAAAAATACTGGAGATGACACTCGGGTTGTCCTTGCAAACCCGAACCGCTTTTTTCTGGGTTAGTTCGCCTTCCCGGAGTTGTGTTAGAAACAGTTTGACAAAATGTCTTGGAATGATGCGGCCTCGTCTTAAACTGACAAATCGTTCAAAAATGAAAACCAGCAATAAAATAGAGGCGATTCCGATTGGGATCATCAACGGGCCACCGTTTTGGATGATTTCCAGTAAGCTTTTGGACGCGAAAATATTGGACGCATCGGTGGCTTCCCCATTCCCGGAATCTTGTGAGAATGACTCGTTGGATAACAACCCGCATGCGATCCAGAAAGTGGCGAAAATCATCAACCGTTTTTTTAAGTGCATATCAAATCCTGTTTTTGTCTTGGAGTTTGCCTGTGTAGGAATTAATTTGGGGATCCAACCGGTGTTCCGGTGATTTGCCGGCTTTCCCATTTTTCTAAAGCCGAAATCCGGGTTTTGGCTTCTTTGAAGAACCGTGTTGCCGCGTAGTCGGATTGGATTCGTCGATAGTTTTGAATTGCATTTTGAAATTGGTTGATTCGTTCAAAGCATTTGCCTGCTTGTAAAAGGGAGGCCGCTTGCCATTCCGGGTAAGAATGGAGAATCTCGGCCCGTTGGTACGCATCAATGGCAGATGGCAGGTTTTCCTGGTGAAAATACGACTCGCCGATCATCCATTGGGCCATGGCCGCAGTTTCTGTTCCTTTGGCGTTTGGATTCGTGATCACATTTTCGTAGGCAGCGCGTGCCTTGGAAAATAAACCCAGACCAGAATTGGCTCGTCCGCAGATGAAATCGATTTCCCAGGCAGCGACTTCAGGCTGTTTTTGGGTTTTTAGTTGTTTGACGATTTTAAGTGCCGCATTCCATTTTTCCGTTTTGATGTGGATTTGGCAGAGACGCAACAAAATCCGATTTTGATATTTCGAAGTACACTCAGTTAATGTTTGCATCGTCTGGAAAAGAGTTTGCGCATCCCGGAAATCGCCGCAACGATATTTGGATTCAGCCGCCCAGAAACGAGCAGAAATCGCAAGGTTTGAGTTTGGGTGTTTTTCGACAACGTGATTCATGTGTCGGTATGCCTGTAAAAACTCGCTTTGTTCAAAAGCGAGTTTTCCTAACTGGTAGCCGATCACAGGAGAAATTTCCGGGTCGTTGACGGTTTCTTCGAGTGTTTGGTACAGCTGTCGTGCCCGGTCAATGTTGCCATTGGTTGTTTCGAAATCTGCCAATTGTAGGGTTGCATCGACTAGGTGTTTGCTTTTGGGGAAATTGTCACAAAGTTCTGAGAACCGCTGAATGGATGCAGTCGGGTGGGTTGTCTCCTTTAGAATCCATGCCAATTCGTACAGTAGGGAATCCTTGTGAGAAGGGTTGGAATGGTCGATTAGATCGGAAAGTGGATCGATCAGTTGGACCAACTGGTCCTTTGCCAGTTTGCGATAAAGTGTTGCCAAGGACAAATACGTTTCCTCAAGGTGCCTGGATGCGGGATAGCTTTTTGCCAACTGTTCGAATGCCTTTATGGCCTTTTGGGGTTTGCCGGAATTGTCCAACAGTACTGCCATCAAGAATAGGGCCTCAGGTGCTTGTTGACTCATGGGAAATGAATTGAACAGCCGGTTCGCTGTGACAATCGCAATTTCAATATTTCCGGATTCCTTTAACGCCCAGACGTTACCCATCAAGCTGCGAGATATTGTTTTTTCGTCAGTCGTCAATTCGGATGCTTTCGCAAACCAACGGCTTGCGAAAAGAAATTGTTGGCTGGCAAAGGCAATCTCAGCGAGTTGCAAACAGGTTTCTGTTTTTTTCTGCGGATCATTGATCCTGGAGAGCCATCGACCGGCTTCTTGAAAATTGTTCCTTTTTGCAAACAAAAGTGCTAAATCGATGAAGCATTTTTGGGAGGCAATGCTGCCCGGATCGAATTCGACATAGGAGATCAGGCTCTTGGTGGCTTCTGTCAACTGGTTGCGTTCGATTTGGATCGTAGCCAATGCCAGTGCGGTTGCCGATTGTATGGTCTCGTCACTTTCGTCATCCTGGAGACTTTTCAGTATTGAAGATGCTGCGGTTTTGTTTCCCAGCTTGATTTGGCAGACTGCTAATTTATATTTCCAGACTGGCGGCATCTTTGTCCTGCGGGAATCGGATTCAATTTCAGTGTCAGAGTACTCCAGCAAACTCGTAAACGCGTTTTTTGCTTTGTGGTATTGGCCAGATGCATAAAGGCATTCCGCTTCCGAGACGAGGACGTGTTTGAGCAGTTGGTTGCCCGGATAGGACATTTTAAATTGTTGACACAAACGGATTGCCTGTTGATGTTGATGGCTATTTCTCAAAACCTGAATGTTCAGCAGGATCGCGTCATCAGCCCAATCCGAATCAGGATGTTCGCTGGCAATGTATTCCAAGTGTTCAAGAGCAAGATTGATTCTTTCCTGCTGAATCAAAACCCGTGCAAGCTCGTATCGTAAGGGTGGGATGATGTTGGAATCTGGATTATTTGCGAGAGCTTGTTTGAAATAGGTGTTGGCGGAGACAAAGTCGTTTTGTTGATATTGAATTCTTCCTTGCCAATACCGAACTGAGTTTGCCAGTTTGTGATCCGCAAACTCGGTGTCGAAACGTGCAAAAGCTGCGTGGGCTTGTTCAAGATCGTTTTGGCGAAAACGTATTTTTCCGAGTTGCAATAAACTATCAGCAACTCGATTGCTCTCGGGGTGATCAACCAGGTACTGGTAAAATCGTATAGCTTCTTGGGACGATTGGTTTTTTTCCAATGTGCGAGCCAGCCCAAACCGGGCTTCATTGGCCAATATTCCATTTGGGTTTTTTTGGAGTGATGACTGGAAAAAAACAGCCGCGGTGTTGAGTTTCCCTTTTTTGAGCTCTATCTCGCCCAAGTAGGGGAGGGCATATTGCAGTAGCGGGTCATGAGGATTAGTTGTTGCAAATTGTTTTAGATTTTTAAAAGCGGTCTTCGAATCCCCGACGAGGTAAGAGATTTCACCAATTCGAAAGATTGCCCTGTCGGCGAGGTGATGATCGGAGTTGTGTTTGAGAAAAAATCGCAGGTGTTTCAGGGCCTTATTAAAATCGTTCAGCGCGATATAGGACTCTGCCAAGTAAAACCGGGCTAATTGGACCAGGCTTGGATTGGCCCCCTGATCAATCAATGTTTCGAACCGTTGGGCTGCGAATTTCCATTGCCCCCGCGAATAATGGGTGGAGCCTAAACGATAAAGATCTTCGTCGTTTGCAACGCATTCGGCTCGCAAACCATCAAAAAAAGGGCTTCCCAACAATCCCAGCAGGAACGTGAATTGGAGAATCACGATTTTGGCTGTCAGGTGTCGCATGGGTCGCTGTCTAAAGGGTTGGAATCCCCACACCATTAGGTGAATGAATGCGGTTTCGCAGGACCAATTCCCGGGTGCGCACGATGGGGCATCCGAAACAAAATCGGAGATTTTTTCATCAAAATCAAAGGAATTTCAGTGAGTCCAAATGACTTGCCCCTTTTAACCAACTTTAAATCCACTGGATTTGCGGTAACTCGATGCAAATTGATTGTGGTCGTTGTGGTGGTCGTGAAAACCAATAAAATATGGAGATTGGATTTAGGTTATTGAAATGCGTATTAGTTTAAACGGTCAGCCCTACCAGCTTTCTGAGGGAACTTCGGTTGCTCAGCTGGTCGCGGTACGGGAATTGAATCCTCGACAAATTGCGATTGAAATTAACGAAAAACTTGTCCCACGTGAGAATTACCCGGCTATTTTGCTGGCAGAGGGTGATTGCGTAGAACTGGTCACGCTAGCAGGAGGTGGGTAGTGAGTTCGTTGGAACATCTTCCTGAGTCGATTTTTGAAATTGGCGGACAGCAGCTACCGAGCCGATTAATTCTCGGTACGGGGCGTTACGAGTCATTTGAAATTATGCAAGAAAGCCTGGAGGCATCGGGAACAAGTTGTCTTACAGTCGCTGTGCGGCGGGAAAGGCTCTACGACGGTGAGGGAAGAAATATCCTTGATTTTATTGATTTGGATCGTTACGTGCTGCTGCCCAATACTGCCGGTTGTTACGATGCGGAAACGGCGGTTCGTTGTGCGCGGATGGGCAGGGAGATATTGCGAGGATTAGATAATCCGGGTGCTAACTGGGTCAAGTTGGAGGTGCTTGGAGATAGCAAGACGCTTTTGCCGAATCCGATCGAAACAGTGAAAGCTGCCAAGGTACTGGTTGATGAGGGGTTTGAGGTCCTGTGTTACACCAGTGACGATCCCATTATTGCACAGCAACTCAAAAAGATTGGGGTCGCCAGCGTCATGCCGGCAGGGAGTCCGATTGGTTCGGGGCAGGGAATACTCAACCCGAACAATTTGCAGATTATTCTAGAATACTTGAAAGAAGGTGATCCTGCTTATCCTGTGATTGTCGACGCAGGGGTTGGAGCTGCCAGTGACGTCGCTCGGGCCATGGAATTGGGGGCTGATGGTGTTTTGTTGAACACCGCTGTGGCGCATGCCCGGGATCCTGTGAAAATGGCACGTGCGATGCGGGCGGGGGTTGAAGCAGGGCGATTGTCTTACCTGTCAGGAAGAATTCCAAAACAACTCTATGCAGCGGCCAGTAGCCCTAAAGATGGGGTGATTTCGACTAGGCCTTACTCATAGCTGCCCCATGAAAAGGTGATCTCATCAATACGGAACTTGACCTGAAATTCAATTTTCCCAAAACCGGAAAAGTCTTATGGCTGTGTGTTCGTCCGGAAGAACTTGAGCCGGTTAAGGTCTGTGATTCGGTTTTTGCGAGTGACCGTTTTGGATTGGAGGGGGATCATTTTAATGGAAAACCGGCAGACCCACGCATGGTGACCTTGATCCAATCGGAGCATATTGCCTGTGTCAGTGAATTCATTGGGGTGGATGTCGACCCGGCATTGCTTCGCAGGAATGTCGTTGTCAGTGGAGTCAATCTGCTGGCGCTCAAGAAAAGAAAATTTCAGATTGGGGATGCGGTTTTTGAAGGAACTAAGCCCTGTCCGCCTTGCTCAAGAATGGAAACAAACCTAGGGCCTGGTGGCTATAACGCCATGCTTGGTCATGGGGGGATCAATGCCCGAGTGATTACCTCTGGAAAAATTAGTGTTGGTGATTCTTTGACTGTCCTGCAAGATAATTTCGCTGGTTCTGAAGTTGTTTAGGACAGACAAAACTGAAGATTAAACAGGAATACTATGTCTAATATTGTCTCTTTACCCGAACGTTCTGCAGTTAAGCTCGAGGACACCTGGGATTTAACTTACCTATTTGAGACTGATGAAGCATGGAATGAAACATTTCAAAAAGTTGAGTCTCAAATTGAACGTTATGCATCCTTCCAAGGCCGACTTGGAGATGGTGCTGATGTTTTGGCGGATTGCTTGCAATTTGACAGTGACTTGGAGCGGACGTGCGATCGACTGGCGAATTATGCGTACCTGAAAACGACTGAAGACCAAACGAATAGTGATTACCAGGCAATATGGGGACGGTATCGGAATATTGCCACCAAGGCGGGTGAAGCGGCGAGCTTCATTCGCCCTGAAATCCTTGCTATCGACGACGAACGGATGAAGTCGTTTCTGGGCGAAGATTGCATGCAGAAGTTCAAGCTCGTGGTCGAAAGAATTATCCGTTACAAGCCATATACACTTTCGAATCAGGAAGAACAAATCATCGCGATGCAAGGTGAAATGGCAGGAGCTTCGGGTAATGTTTTTCGCAAGTTGAATGATGCTGATTTGAAATTTGGTGTTGTTGAAAATGAAAAGGGTGAACAGGTCGAGTTGTCCCATGCGACGTTTTCCCAATTCATGGAATCCAGTGATCGTGAAGTTAGAAGGACAGCGTTTGAACAGTATTACCAGGGTTTTTCAGCTCACGAAAACACTCTGGCAGCAACCTTGGAAGGGAGTATTCAAAAAGACGTTTATTACGCAAGGGTTCGGGGATACCAAGGGGCACTTTCCCAGGCTTTGTTTAGCGATGATGTGCCTCGAGCAGTTTATGACAATCTCATCACTGCTGTGAGAGACAATTTACCAACGCTGCATCGTTACTATGACTTGCGGCGACGAAAAATGGGTTTGGAGCAAATTCACCAATACGATACGTACGTTCCCATACTGAGTGAAATCGAAATGAAACACACCTGGGATGAAGCCGTCGAGGTGGTAATCAATTCGCTAAGTCCGTTGGGTGAGGACTATTGCAAGGTACTCAGGCAAGGATTGGCAGGACGATGGTGTGATCGATA
>JAZABE010000201.1:0-1833 GCA_036137535.1 Planctomycetota bacterium
ACCAGTCGTTATGAATTGTCTTGGAGCCCGGAGGAGGGTTTGAAGGGCAGTGCCTTCCTTAAGGTGGATCTGGGTGAATCGGTGAAAGGAGTTGGCTTTGAGTCTTCGCTAGAGTTTTTAAACCTCAAACCTGTCGAGAACTCATTTGACCTAGGTTTTGTAGGTAGGGCGTCTAGTGGCAACCAAGTGTTTTTTGGAAACCCGGGAGTTGACTACCGGTGTGACGTTTGGATGCCGGAATCGACAAGGGAGGGCGTTTATCGTCTTAAACTGCCCCGTTCGGCTCAAAGGAGTTTGTTGCTGTCCGTTCCGGTTGAATACGAACTCCTGTCCAATCAGGTGCTTCAGCCGGTTTCTTTCGCGCCCAAGGGCCCAGTGGCATATAGGAGATACTGGATTGCCGGTCTGTCAGAAGAGTTTTTGGTCAAGTTTGTTCTCTCTGAAAAAATTGGCAGTAACCTCTTTACAAATGACGTGGTTTCATTTGAAGATCATTCAGCAACTTGGGTTTCTGAATTTGTGCTAGATGGCTCTGAGTTTTCTGCTGAAAAAAACCTGATTACGGTACCCGCTGAATTTGAGTGCCTGGGAGCCCAGGTGAATGGGAAAGCGATTGCTGCCGAAAAAGTTCAGAGCGATTCCGGGCGGGCCGTGTTTCGGCTGATCCAGTCGGGTAGGGGGGGAGAGCGTGGATTGCTTGAGTTCCGGCTGGAATTTAAGACAAGGATTCGTCATGACATTGCGTTCCGATTGGACCCTTTGAAACTAAGTGGAAACTACAACACGTTTTCTAAATGGAGGATAAGCGAATCGCCGGAGTGGGTGGTAAACCGGGTCGAATCGGCGGGTTTTTCAGTAAGCCAATCTCAGGCGTTTGAGGGGCTACAGTTTGATCAACGGCAGCGTGCCAACAAATTGGTTCTGCATTTAAAACGCCGCCAAACGGTCACGGAAATCCAGCGAGCCGAAATTGATTTGTTTGACGGGCAAATCGTTACCCGTCAATTGTTTACGGGTTTGCAACCCAATGCAGTTCTTCGGTTCAATGAGGGATGGACGGTGAACCATGCCATCGATGTTTTTCAGGACGATCTCCCAATCGGTTTTGAAAAGCACATGTCGAATACTGGAGATTTGATTGCCTTGCAAAACGAAAATTCTTCAGTTTGGGTTGTTGCAACGAAATCGATTGCTCCAGGCATCGATTATGAAATTGGAAATTTTCTTTTCAGCCCGATTGGAAAATTGAATACGCTGATTGAATTGAAAAGTGGGTTGATCAACGGTTTCCGCGATGGAATCAGTTTTCCGCATGGCTTGCCTTCAGAGACGGAGCAAACGGGACTAGGTTTGGTTCCGCTTGCCGAGTTGAAGCCGGCGCGTTTTCGTTTGCCTGCCGACCGCCAAAAGTATCAAGCGGATTTTGAGTATCAAGTTGATGTGCAACTGGGAATGAGAAATGCCAAAATCGATTATCATATTTTTTGGAATGGTGAATCGCAGCGAGAAGCCATTATTGAGCTTGAACTTGATCCTGTGTCTGCTGTCGTTTTTCCGGACGGGCAGGTCGGCTCAGCCCGTATACTGTCGTCAGTTGAAAAGCGAAGATTGGGATTGGCAGTTGAGCGAAGCTACTGGTTGTTGGAGTCTCACCGACGCCTGCCCGATTTAAAGTCGCATTTGATTTTTTCGACGTCCCTCGCAACGACTGACAGTCAATTAAAAATTGTGTTGCCGGTTGGGTTTAATGATGAAAAATTAAAAGGACGCGTTTCATTGGCGGGGAATTCCTTTCGGCAGGTGTCCTGCATGGCGGAAAACCTAGTGGAGTTA
>JAZABE010000202.1:0-3607 GCA_036137535.1 Planctomycetota bacterium
GCCAAGCAATCCATTCTTTTAATCAAAGGCTATTACGACTCAGGATAGAGCTGCGTCGACAGGTAGCGTTCGCCTAAATCCGGAAGGATCGCGACGATCAACTTCCCCTTATTTTCTGGCCTCTTGGCAACTTGGATGGCAGCCCAAGCCGCTGCTCCACAACTGATACCACAAAAAATTCCTTCTTTTTGTGCAAGATCTCGTGCTGTCTGTGCCGCATCTTCGTCTTTGACCCGCACAACTTCATCGATAATATCCACATTTAAAACCCCGGGGATAAATCCGGCACCAATCCCTTGAATCGTGTGTTTACCCGGTTGTAATGCCTCACCGTTTTTCGTCTGAGTGATCACGGGACTGTTCGCAGGTTCAACGGCAATTGCCTGAAATTCAGGTTTTTTCTGCTTAATCACCTCAGACACTCCGGTGATGGTCCCACCAGTCCCCACACCGGAGACCAAAATGTCGACCTGTCCCTCCGTATCTCGCCAGATTTCTTCAGCAGTGGTCTGCCGGTGGACTTCAGGATTCGCGGGGTTTTGGAATTGTTGAGGCATGACATAGTTTTCATTTTGTTCTGCCAATTCAGTCGCACGCTTGACGGCACCGGGCATTCCCTCTGCAGCCGGCGTCAAGATAACTTCCGCGCCCAAAGCTTTTAACAGTCTTCTCCGTTCAATCGTCATGCTTTCCGGCATACAGACTTTCAACGTGTAACCACGAGCCGCGCAAACATAAGCCAGCGCAATCCCGGTATTTCCACTGGTCGGCTCAATAATAACCGTGTTTTCGTTGATCAACCCCTCTCTTTCCATCGCTTCGATCATTGCCCGACCAATGCGATCCTTGACACTCCACAGGGGGTTCATGTTTTCGATTTTCCCAACCACATCGGCCACACAGCCTTCGGTCAGTCGCCTAATCTTTACAAGAGGCGTATTTCCAATGCACTGTGTGATTTCGTTTCGTATTCCAGACAAATCAGCGCTCGCCATCGTGGGTCCTTTTGTCGTTGAGTTTTTCGAAAAATTCTGTAACGGTGGAGTATAGCAGAGCTCGAAAAATCGGGTCAACGTTGAAGCAAGCCGCAGACAGGTTGCCTCGCCAGTAATCCATTTCATGAAATCCTGATCCCTACTCGGTCACCGACCCAAGATGAAAAAATGAAAAACAATGATCCTCAGTCCTCAGCGAGTGCATATCAGTGGCAGCAACAGAAACCCGGTAGCGAGTTGATTAACACGCTCTTGGACGAATTTGTGAGCTCGCTGCCGTTTTTGGCCAAATTAAAAGAAGACCTCCTTTGTCAAACAGGGACTCGTTTAGTTGACTGGGTTGAGCATTTCGAGATTAACTTTGCTTCCAAGCCCGACTTCCAAAAATCACTGGAAAGGTGTGGTTTTCAACGGGTCACCGGAGTGGAAAAAGAAACCTATCTCCATCCCGGCGCATTATTTCCTACAGTCTCTTGCTCAAGCGATCAAAACAATAGGATCGAAATAAAGGTCGACTCGGTCATTGACTTTTTGACTGCCCACCAGCTTCAAACCGAGATCCAGGGAGAACCTGCTGCAGCTCGACGGAGTGCCAAGGTCGATCGGCACAAAGAAAACCATGAAGCCTGGGTCATCGAGAAACATGGACTAAGAAATTGGGAGCCCCAAGACGACCCGGCTGCAATTTCGCCATTGCTTCCATCGATATACGAAAATTTTATGACCCGCAACCGAAATGCCTCATCAAATCAGGCGGCCTTCCAGGCTACGACAGAGTTGATTGATGATTCAATTTCAAAAATCGGGGTTAATCGCACCTGTGATCTTTTTTTTCATACGGAACGCCACTATTGGCAGATCCGTAATAAGGCTGCTCGAATCCAGAAAGCTCGTCAAGATTCACTAGGAGTGGGTTGGGGTAATCACGACCATCATACCTACCGATCAAGTCGAGAATCTTTTAATGACCTCGTAGCCATCCTTGAAAAACTAGGGTTTCAGTGCCGTGAAAATTTTTACGCTGGAGCCGAAGCAGGTTGGGGCGCTCAGGTACTGGAGCAACCCAATTGCGGATTAGTTGTTTTTGCTGACGTGGACTTGACTGCCGAAGAATTGACTGGAGACTTCGCACATGATGGACTTGTTCAACACCATAAACTTGGCACGATCGGAACTTGGTGCGCACTCCACGGTGAATCTTTCCTGCAAGCAGGATTACATCACTTAGAATGCCAGTTCGATTATACAGCAGCCAGAAAACTGCTTAAACTTGATGGAATTGGCAGCATGGATGCTTTTACTGATTTTGAATTTTTGAAACAGTGCTTTACACTACCTGAAATTTGGCCGGTCGACGAAAACCGTATTGAATCCCTGCTTTCGCAAAGACAAATCTCGAAATCGCAAGCGGATGAATTTCGCACCAAGGGCGCAGTCGGATCTCACCTGGAAATTCTAGAAAGAAACAATGGCTTTAAAGGGTTCAACCAATCTGGTGTCAGCGACATCATCTCAATGACAGACCCAAGAAAGCTGATCGACAACTGAATACCGATTCCGCCAAGAAACTGCACCGGTCCCAAAACAACACCCAGTTCCCAGTCCTGGGGGCAATTCCGTGACCATTCTTCGAGTTGCTTTAGAGCTTAATGACTACCCTGTAACATCGAACACTGGCAGTAAAGCAACTCGGTAGAAACCTGAATATCGAAGTAAGAGTTTCACTTTTCAGGCTACTCGCCGCTGCTGAATAGACAAACCGAACTTTCACAGACCCTCCCGAATGGGTTGAATTCAACCACAAGCGGGGAATGCCAAGCTCAACGCTAGCGAAAAATCATGGCTTGTAGATCCACCATTTTATTCATCCTCGCCTGATGGCCATCATCGTAGCCCTAGAGGATTCGGCAAAAACGGGGCCCTTGGAGGTCTGGGTAATTTTCTCGGCAGGAAATCTGAAAATATTGGCATAATCGTCACATTTATTCAAATCCATTCGACTATAGACCCGATTTAGCAAAGGCAGGGATTAAGTCCGTGTATTTGTGTCCGCTTGCGGAATTCCTTACAGGAAACAAAAGACGATGAACTTGAGTTTAATCCGAAATTTTTGTTTTGGCGTTGCTCTTCTTTTGCTACCAGTTTCCAGCTCCATTCTACGCGCTCAGGGTTCTTCGTCGTTTCAGCCCATCAATTCATTGAAACTCTCACCAGTAGAGTCGTTTTCTTCGCCCACCAAGCAAAAACAAGCCACAACCGATCTTGCCACACCAGTCTTTCAAGCAACCACCAGTAACCAGGAAACCGCAGGTGACCAAGAGACAACTCTGCCAATTAAACCGCCGATCGAAGTCATCGAAGCAATCCCACAAGAGGTTTCCAACAACGTCAACCGATCTGATCCCGGTCAGACAACCGATCCTGAAACCATCATTGAAAATCTCCCCCTTCCGAACACATCGAATACCCGGGTAACGAACCAACCCATCTATCTAGATGAAGACGTCGAAATCGTCTCAGAAATCCCTGAAGACCAAAAAGACCAGCGGGATTTACTTCTGCAAGCAGCCCGTAATGCGGTGGGCTTAATGGATATGGAACTGGCTATTGAA
>JAZABE010000203.1:0-3838 GCA_036137535.1 Planctomycetota bacterium
TTTTGGTTCCCCCTGGGATCTCCAGGGTCGGTTTGTTTTGGGCCACGATTACAATGGCCAACCCAGGTTGAGTCTGCCACAGATCCCTGCCGGCATCGCGAACGAGCGGTTGAATTCAGAGTATGAGCGTAGGCTAGACACCTTGGTTTCCCGCGGGGACCAGTCGCTGACGGCGGTTGACCTGCCGTTCACCTATGCTGAATTGGAAAGCGTGTTGCGTGCTCAGGATTACGATGCGGCCTGGTTGCCGCAGCGATTGGGCAAACTCGCCATTGATGCATCCCAAGGCAATGGACCTCAGTCGCTTGACGTGGTGAGAAACATGGTGACCACACACAGTTATGATGTCCCGGTGCCGCCAACGGATCTTCGACAGGTTCTATCAGGTTTGCTCAGTCAACATCCTAATTTTGTTCATCCCGATACCATTTGGCCTGAAGTTCGTAGCTCACTCGCTAAAGGCATTCTGTATGGTTCGAAGATGAATGTGAATTTTCCCTTTGGCAATGGGCAGGATGACAACGGCAACGGCATTGTTGACGAGACTTGGTCGGCAGCGTATTCACCTTACCTGGCGGCCAATCCCAATGATCTTGCCCAAATCGATGAATCGTCCCTGGGATCTCAATTCCCGGATCTCTTTAATGGGAATGTTGTGCCGTTTGATGCTGATGGTGATGGTGTGCTGGCCAATGACTTGGACGCAGACGTCCTGCGAAAGAACTACGCGCGACACCTGTATACGATGGCTCGTTTGACCTTCCAGCTCAGCAATGCCGGTGTCAATCCGGACACCGTTCCCGATGTTAATAATGATGGAAACCATGACGATCTCGATCTGGCTGAATGGCTGGCCCAGTGGGCAGTTAATGTTGTCGACTTCCGAGATGCCGATTCGATCATGACTCCCTTTGAATATGACATCAATCCTTTTAACGGTTGGAACGTCGACGGAAACCCGAGAACGTTAGACGCAACGAAGGAACGAGGGGTTGTGTGGGGCTGTGAACGGCCAGAGTTGCTACTGACCGAATCCTACGCCTACCACAACCGCAGGGTTGAGGACACCGATGATGATGATGACGAAGAAGAAACAACTACTGCAGCCATGGGTGCGGACAACGATTTTGACCAAAGGTTACAGCCCTTTGGGGGATTGATGCTAGAGCTTTGGAACCCGAATAGCGACCGCAAAGGTGCCTCGGGCGATCTTTACCAAACGGTCAACGGAACTCACGGTGTGAACTTGGCCCAAAAATCGCTTTTTCCGGGAGTTCAACAAAATCAAAATGGCCCGGTTGCGGACCACCCATCACCCGTCTGGCGGATTGTCTTTACGACCAGTAATTTTGATTTGGATAATCAAAATGACCCGGACTACGAATCAGACGATATTGAACGGGTTTGCTATTTTGTTCCTCTAGATGATTTTGGCGGTGACATTACTCAGCTGAAATATGGTCTACCGTTCACTCCCACGGTTCACAATACTTTTCTACCCACTGACAAAGTGCGGAATGCTTTGCATCCGGTTGCTTTCCAGAAAACGGCGGTGATTGGAACTGGCCATTATTTAAACCCAGGCAATGACACACAATACATGACGCCCCTGGGGCGGCGATCGGATGTCGATCCGAGCACGGACCTTAACTTAAATCAAACACGTGGATTCCTGCTGGATGCGGGTAATCGAGAATTGACCATTCGTGATTTCCATGGGCCAGGGGTGAGGAACTACACTCGCGATACGGAAGTCGTCCCCATTGCCAATTTGAACATCTCGGAACCCGACACCGGGTACACGGCTCCCGCTGGCTTTGCGTTGGCGCCCGCGAATTACAAGGATGGGAACTGGGGCAATTTGACTGAGGTGGCGTATGTTAACAACAATGGCAAGATCCCCGACGAACCATTTGATGAGACCGGCAATGGCAACGGCGGAACCGCGAGGTTCAACCGGCGAAATGAAAATAAGAATTGCTATCGCTATGCCCATCTCCAGCGATTGGCTAATCCTTTAGTCGGCTGGAACCCGGCATCCAATCCTTATCGAACAGTGGATACCTTGCCCATTGATTTGCAGGTATTCAATGGCGAAGCCACAAGTTCGGGTAGCGCCGTTTCAGATCCTCCGAACGCTCCAGGCGGCGGAGGCGGTGGTGCCGGTGGAGGCCCCGGCGGTGGTGCTGGTGGCGGCGCTGGTGGCGGTGGTGCTGGTGGTGCTAATCCTCAACCTTATGTGGGCACGCGTGAGCGAGGTGAGGTCGATGCCCAATCAAACAATCCCCGGCGACTATTGTGGCGGCAAGAACCTGA
The DNA here is from genome assembly GCA_036137535.1 of Planctomycetota bacterium. Lineage (GTDB taxonomy): Bacteria > Planctomycetota > Planctomycetia > Pirellulales > Pirellulaceae > JABAAE01. The sequence continues at coordinate 2,317 of JAZABE010000203.1, forward strand.
AACCCGGTTGACTCAACAGTCCAGTGTTTCTCCAGGGGATCAACACTTTTTCAGTTACCATTTTGAGGAACAGAACCAGCAGCGCGAAACATTGGGCGAAACTCTTTTTGAAAATGACTATTCGACGATTATCAATGATTCGTTTGATTACCGCACAAATCCCGCGTATGGGAATCAGCCGGTTGAATTCCCCAGTTTGCACTGGAATAACCGGCCTTTTGTCAGCCAATACGAATTGATGCTGGTTCCTCAAACTAGATCTTCACAGTTATTGCGACGATTCAGCTTGGGAGATCAAGACAATTATGCCCAACCCAATCGGGCAGATGGTCGTTTTGGACACCTGATGAATTTTTTCAAAACCACCAAGGGAGGTAGGCAAGGTGCTAATCTCTACCAACTGTTTGATTATTTGCATGTGCCCAGCCGATTTGCCCATTCGTCGGGGATTTTGCAGCCTGATTTGTTCTCGGCATCCGGTTATGCCGGCCAATTTAGAGCTCCTTACAACGTGTTGCCTTCATTACGAGAACCGGGAAAAATCAACCTGAACACCATCACTCACGAAGCGGTTCTCAATGGGCTCAAAGGAGGTGCTTTTGGTAAAGGCGGGCACCACGGTGATTTTGATTGGTTCAATTTTGTGGCTTCTCGCCGTGGCCACCCCCTGGATCCGGGGACAACCGGGAACGTGTTTGATCCTTCTCCCAAGCGTTCGTATGTTGCGAATTCATTCCGCTCCGGTAGCGATGGCAACCTGGTGACTCCTGGTGAGACGGTTCGTGCGGGTGTCGAGGCATCATTCTTAAGAAGTGAAGATCCGACGGCGGCCCAACCGGCAACATCTTTGATGGACAACCGACAAAACCTCTCGTCCCCTGCTCTGGGCGAGAACTCGCTGCACGGACCGGGGAGGCATGCTTACCTTCGCTATCGGAACCGGGTTCGGCTGGGGAACCTTGCTACGACGAGATCCAATGTTTTTGCGGTCTGGATTACCGTTGGCTATTTTGAGTATGACGAGGACACTGAAGAGTTTGGTTCGGAGTTGGGAAAAGAAACTGGCAATGTCAAAAGACATCGAGCATTTTACATGTTAGATCGTTCGATTCCGGTCGGTTTTGAACCGGGCAAAAACCATAACGTTGACAAGGCGATCATGTTGCGCCGCTACATCGAATAGGAAAGGGACGCGACATGAGTAACACTCGAAAAAAAACCATGAATGCTGGAAAGAAGGGTTTCACTCTTACGGAAGTCTTGGTCGCCATCACATTAACTTTAATTATTCTTGGGTTAATGATCCGTGCCTTCAGCATTACAGGCGGCCAAGTTGCCAAAGGGCGAGCGATTCTGGAAATGGCAGGGCAGCTGCGCACCACGGGAGATTTATTGCGGAAAGACTTGTCACGGATCACAGTCAATTTGCGCAGCTTTAACCGGGCAGGGAACGCATCGGGCTATTTTGAGTACATAGAAGGACCTAAGTATGACATGTCTCTCCATACGAAAAAGAATGGAG
>JAZABE010000204.1:0-7149 GCA_036137535.1 Planctomycetota bacterium
TTTTGGTTTTCTTGGAAAACACGATGAACTTCTTTCCAATCCGTATCACTATAGGGATTCACAAACCAGCGGTATTTTGGAATCTGTTTTCAAAGTGGTTCCCCGGGAGAAAATATTTCAGACGACAGGATTGCAGTTCATGGAATTGAACTCGCTTTACCAGTTGATCGCGATGAAACGTGCAGGCAACCCAATTTTGCATCTGGCAGATGCCATGCTTTTAATTCCAGACCTGTTTCACTGGCTGATGACCGGTGAAAAAACGAACGAGAGAACCAATGCTTCGACAACGCAGTGTTTTGATCCCCAGAAAAATGACTGGGCTCGTGAACTATTGGATCAATTTGACATTCCGACGGAATTTTTGCAGCCAATTACTGAACCAGGGACCAATCTTGGAAAATTATTGCCGGGGCTCCAAGAAGAAACGGGTTTAACCCAAACGGATGTTATTCTGCCGGGAACGCATGATACGGCCAGCGCAGTCATGGCGGTGCCAACCGCTTCTACGGGTTCGACGGATTGGTGTTACATCAGTTCCGGCACCTGGTCTTTGATGGGGGTTGAAACTAGCTTTCCCTTGATCAATGAACGGGTGGGCCAATTGAATTTTACCAACGAAGCCGGCGTAGGCGGCAGCACCCGCCTCTTAAAAAATATTGCCGGGCTGTGGCTTATCCAAGAATGTCGAAGAATCTGGCAGGAGCAAGGGAGGAAATTGGAGTGGTTTCATTTAGTGAATGCAGCAAACGACAGTGAACCTCTCGCATCTTTTATCGAGCCCGACCATCCGCGTTTCGTCGCGCCAAAGAATATGCCGCAGGAAATTCAGGCTTATTGCCAGGAAACCGGTCAAAAGGTTCCAGAAACGGATGGGGCGATTATTCGCTGTGCCCTGGAAAGCCTCGCCATGCGTTACCGGATGGTTCTCGACTGGCTTGAAGAACTGGTTGGCAACCGGATCGAAACCATCCACATTGTCGGAGGTGGCACCCAGAACGAGTTACTTTGTCAAATGGCGGCCGACGCTTGTCATCGGCGGATTGTCGCCGGTCCCGTTGAAGCAACGGCGATCGGAAACTTAATGCAGCAGTTGATCTCAACTTCCGATGTCGGATCGATCCCGGAGGCCCGGGCTGTTATTGCTCAGAGTTTTGACGTCAATACTTATGAGCCGAGAAATGCGTCAGCCTGGAATGCTGCTTATCCCGAGTTCAAGTCGTTGATCCGGTAAATTCATTACCTATGGACATGAAAATCAAGATCGCCGCGAACGGCAAAGCGTCAGGTTTGGAGAACGGGAAGTTAACCAAGATTGATTTTCAAGCTTTGCCAAGATGGATTGAATCCAGTGAAAACATTGAATTGGAAATCGAGTTGCCTAATTTCCATTGCAACGTTGGAGGGGTCGATCCTTCCCAGGGGCAGAGGGCTTGTCTGGTCTGCCCTCGCGACCTTCCCGGATTTCATCCCGAAACGGATCGCCTTGACCAAGTTTGTGATAGTATTCGACCGTTTATCCAAAACGTGTCAGTAGTGCGGTTTGCCGGTTTGGCAGAGCCTTTCTGGAAATCTCGGATATTTGAGTTGTTGGATCACTTGGAGATTCAGAAGAATGCCCAAGTGAAAATTATTGCGGTGACTAACGGCACATTAGTCGAGCCGGACGTCTGTCAACGGTGGCTGGAAACAGTGCCATCGTCACAGCTATCATTTTCACTTGATGCAACGACCGAAGAAACCTATGTAAAACTGAGGCGTATCGCCGAGTTTGAAAAAGTAGTTGAGAACATGGACCACTACTGCAGGACACGGAACCCTGACCACCATGTTGCCGTTTTGAGCAATAATATCAATACGATCAATGCACCCGAAATACAACACATGGTTGAAATGACTAAAACGCATTTTCTGCATTACGCCCATTTGACGTTAACCGAACCCGTGGGACGCCGTTTAAAAGGTATTTGTATCAACTCGGTGAATGCTCCGATTTTCAGTGAAGCCCGGGCGCTTGCATCGGCGACAGCTGCTGAACTTGGAGTGAATGTTGTGTTCGGGGGCCAGTGGCCAAGCGAAAAATGAACCGATCGCAAAAACTAAATTTTCGGAATTGATTTGCGATAAATTAAATTGAGGTCGTAGATTGTGGGTCGCCATCGCTGGGGCTTCGTGATGACTTGCAACTAGAAGCCAAGTTGCCTGTGGTGTGTCTCTGCGATGTCATTCCTGAAGAAGGGAAATTACCTTAAATCAGGCCTAGAATCCGGCGATTCCAATGGGAAATATTGGTTGGAATTTTAGGAAGTTTTTCACCCACAAGGGTTTGGTTTTTCAGGGGACAGGGGGTATGAGACGGCATTTTCCGAGAATGTTCCTGATTCCAAACTGGAGTGGTGGCTAAAAAAAATCGTTGAAATATAATACTGGATTACGGTTTTCGGCGTTTTCGAAGAACGGTTGCGTTTTCGAAGAATGTCACCGGACGGATCGAGCAGAGAGAAGCAGCATGGATTGCTTTGGATATCAGAGTTTGGTAGGTGAGTAGCGAGCAGTTCTATGGCTGATGATCAAGGTGCCCCAAGCGCGGGACGTGAACCGTACGATCGTTACCAGACAGCGTCATCGATTTCGCTTGCCCCATCAAGTCATTCACCAAACAAAAACCGGAAATCACCAAGCCTGGTCCATTCGCTCACCGAGATTTCGCGGACGAGTCCTGACCATATTGCTTACACGTTCTTGACTGATGGAGATTCTAATGAGATCAACATCACCTATGGAGAACTCGATCAAAAATCACGTTCGATTGCGGCAAAGCTTCAGACGATATTGGAACCTGGAGATCGTGCTGCCTTGGTATATGAACCGAGCTTGGAGTATATCACAGCATTGGTTGGTTGTTTTTACGCCGGTGTTGTGGCGATTCCAGTGTACCCTCCTGACCCCATGCGGATTCAGCGTACGGTAACCCGATTGCAGGCGATTCTCACAGATTCGCAAACGAATGCCATCTTGACCGGACCGGAAGAGCATCGACGGTTTGCGTCATTATTAGATTCGGCCCAAATTCTAGAAACCAATGACGTCCCCCTTTCGATGGCCAGTGAATTTCAGGCAGTCGAAATTAAGCCTGAAACCCTTGCCTTTCTGCAATACACTTCGGGTTCCACGGGAACCCCCAAAGGGGTCATGCTGACCCATGCCAATTTGATGTTCAATTTTGAACACAGTAATAAATTTAACGAAGACGAACCAGACGGAGTAGCGGTTTCTTGGCTGCCAATGTACCACGACATGGGGCTGATTGGGCTGGTTTTGCAGGCATTGCAGAGCGGTCGACGAACGGTCTTGATGTCGCCGCTTTCTTTTGTCAAACGTCCGTTTCATTGGCTAAAAGCTATTTCGAAATACCGGGCCTATGCAACAAGTGGCCCCAGTTTTGCCTACGAACTGTGTGTCCAGAAAATCACCGACGAAGAAATGAAAGATCTTGATTTGAGTTGTTGGACACTGGCTTGTAATGGAGCGGAGCCGATTCGGGTAGATACCATGCAGCGGTTTACAGAGAAGTTCGCTGCCTGTGGTTTTCAACCGGAGACTTTTTACCCTTGCTACGGACTGGCCGAAGCAACTTTAATGGTTAGCGGCGGGGAAAAAAGCTGTGCTCCGATCATCCGGTATTTTGATGCAACTGCACTCGATCAAAACCGAGTCGCTCCGGTGTCCGAAAAAGACTCGTTTGCGCGGGCGATTGTTGGTTGCGGGAAATCAGTTGATGGTCAACGGATAGCGATTGTGGACCCGGACACTCATCAAGTCTGTAACTCGGACGCTGTCGGTGAAATTTGGGTTAAAGGGCCGGGAGTGGCCCAGGGGTATTGGAACAAATCGACCGATTCGAATGAAACGTTTAATGCGTATACCTCTGACTCGGCTGAGGGGCCTTTTTTGAGAACGGGCGATCTTGGTTTTATGGAAGAAGAAGAGCTTTTTGTCACGGGCAGAATCAAGGATTTGATCATTATCCGTGGGCGTAACCATTATCCACAAGATATTGAGCGGACCGTTGAGTCTTGTCACAAATCGCTCAGGAGAGACCATGGTGCGGCTTTTGCCGTTCAGGTTGATGGTGAAGAAAAACTGGTCGTGGTTCAAGGAGTCGTTCGTCCTCAAAAGATGGACTTGGAAAATCTTTTTGCAGGTATACGTAGCGCCTTGCTCCACGAACATGAACTCTCGCCTCATGCAATTGTTTTGGTCAAGTGTGGGGAAATCCCTCGGACTTCCAGCGGGAAAATTCAACGTCGTGGATGCAGGCAGCTTTACGAAGATTCAGAACTCCAAGTGGTTGCGGAGTGGGCGGACTGCAGCAATGACCAGGCGGTTAACGATTCTGCGGCAAAAGAACAGTGGCAGGGGGACAAACAAAATGACCTCTCCTTCACAAGTTCATCTCAGGAAAGGGGGTGCCAAGTTCTGAAAACCCTGTCCAGCATTGTGACTCAGCTCAAAGAGGGAAATGTTCCCAGTCAACTTTCCCGAGAAACTCTGCTTTTTGCCGATCTTCATTTGGAATCGATCGATCTGGTGATGCTCAATGAACTCATTGAGCAAAAATATGAAACCAGTTTTCCGTTTCAGGATTTTATGGCTGAACTGGGTCGTCAAAATCAGCGAGATATTTCAATGGGTCGTTTTGTTGACTTTATCAAAGCTCATGTCGAAACGCCTACCAACGGAAAAAAGCACTGAACAGGAATTGGCTTTGGCATGGCCTGTTGTTTAGATCTGGCGACCGGCAAACTCCTAAACCCTTTTTTGCCGGGAAATTAAATCCCAGGGACCTGTTTGTTTAATTTTGAATCGAAATTAAACTAGATACTGGTCCGGACGGGAATCTTTTTTCCGTCTTTTTCAGGAGGGATGTTGAACCCTCCAACGGTATTGGTTCGTATGAATCAAATTTTAGTTGCCTCGATTCCACCTTTATGCCCCACGTAACCGCAAGAAATATTCAGTTTTATTACCAGCAAAAAGGCACAGGTCCAGATGTCCTTTTAATTCACGGCATTACCGGGAACTTGGCCGTTTGGATGCTGAGTGGGCTCGTTCAAAAACTGGCAAAACAGTTTCGCGTAACAGCTTTTGATATGCGGGGTCATGGTTACAGTGACACACCGGAGTTCCATTACACATCCTCGGATATGGCAGATGATGTCCAGGCAGTTTGTGAAGCTCTGGCGATCAAGGATGTTCGGTTATTGGGACATAGTTATGGTGCGGTTGTGGCTCTGCATGCTGCGAGTAAGTACCCCAGCCTGGTAGAAGGCGTGATTCTTTCGGATCCATTCGTTCCGGCGCTCCATAAACTTCAGCCGGACCCCAGAAACTGGAAAGGTTTCAATGCCTACAAGACAAATGCCAGGTCTGCGGGGATGTTTATTGATGGAAACCTGTGGGACCTCAAGGAGATGCTTGAGCAGGCAGCATCGTTGACCGGGGCACGTAAAGCCCTGTTCATCAAAAAAGCAGGCGAAGCTTCCCTGGAACGTCTGGTGCGATTACATGGAACCACTTGCGGTTCAGATGTGGCCCGGATTGCCGGATTGACTGAAGAGACAATCGGTAGGATTCAACAGAACGCAGTTTGTCTCTACGGCGAGCATTCTCCTTTCTTGCCTATGTGTGAGGGAATTGGGCAACTGCTTCCTAATTGTTCGATGGATAGGATTCCCAAGGCTCAGCACTTTGCATTTGAAGAAAATCCTTTGTTCTTTATTGATCGTGTAGAACAGCATTTTTGTGATATGACGGGCTTGCAGCCGACGGGTGTGTCGGAGGGAATTGAGCTCCAACGCAAGAACATCATGACCGATTCGGATTCGGTCTAGAGCATCTGTCAGAAGAGATCGGTCATGGATCGTGCTGGTTCGGTAAACCATTCTGCCCCATTGTCGGTGATGTAGAAATGATCTTCCAGTCGGACACCAAACTCACCCGGCAAGACGATCATCGGTTCGATACTGGCCACCATGCCCGGTTCCAGCGAAGTTGAGTTGCCACGGACCATGTAGGGAGCTTCGTGGATGTCCAATCCGCATCCATGGCCTGTGCGGTGCGGGAGTCCGGGAACCTGGTAATCGGGTCCCAGTCCCGCTGCTTCCAGGGTTTTGCGGGCCGCCGCATCGACGGCTTCACAGGGATTACCTGGTTTTGCGGCTTCAAATGCGGCCAGCTGCGCCTCGCGTTCCAAGTCCCAGACCTCGGCCTGCCTGCTTGTCGGATTCCCCATGGGAAAGGTGCGGGTAATGTCGGAATTGTAGCCGTGAAGCAAGAAGCCGGTATCGATCAACACCCAATCGTTTTGATCAAGAATTTGCGGGTTTTTAACTCCATGGGGAAATGAAGTTGCCACACCAAACAGTACGATGCAAAAGTACGATCCGTTACTTGCCCCTACAGTGCGGTGGGCATCGTCAATGAATTTTGTAACTTCGCAGGTAGAGATCCCCGGCTTCAAGATAGAGGCTGCTGCTTCGATCACTTTCATGGTCATGTTGTGAGCTTGCCTGATGATCGCGATTTCGTTGGGAGACTTTTGCTGCCGGCATGTTTCGGTAAGAGATCTGGCACAGATCCAGTTGGTTTTCGGCAGGGCCGACTTTAGACCATCTGCGATAAAAAACGGAGCCGTCTCATCGATTGCGATTTTGTCTCTGCCGATGCTCTGGCTGTGCAGTAGTTCGCTGACTCGTTGGTATGGGTTTTCATGTTCATCCCAGGCGTAGATCTCACATTCGATTTGCCAATAATCCTTTAATGTGTCCAGTTCAAACCGGGGTGCGATGTAACAAGGTTTTCCCTCAGCGGGTAACACAGCGGCAACCATTCTTTCGCTGGGATTCCACTGCAGTCCTGTAAAGTAAAAGAGGTTGGTGCCAGCGTGTAGGTAAATCGCATCGATGTCGTTTTGCTGCATCAGCGATTGACACTTTTGGATTCGTTCTTGAAACTCGCCAACTTGAATTGGCGCGACTGCATCGGACTGGTTGGTGAGTTTGGCAAGTGCGTTTTCGAATTCTGTGGTCATGGATGGTTTTCGCAAATTTGTTATTGGAAGCCCAGTTGCTGTAGTGAAAAATAATT
>JAZABE010000205.1:0-1284 GCA_036137535.1 Planctomycetota bacterium
TTCCTTTACAACACTTCAGCAAAAATGGCAGAAGTGACATCCCGCGTCATGGATAGCATGCTGCGGGGACTGATCAAATATATGAAAACAATGGGTCTGAAACCTTATGAACCCGAAGCCCCCTTGGTCGTCGTCATGTTCAGGACCGAAGAACAATTTCAAGCTTTCAAACGAATGCCGCCCGGTGTCGTAGCCTATTACAACATTATCTCCAACCGAGTTTATCTTCACGAAGATTCCCGCTTGCTGAAAATCAACCAGGAACTCGCGATTGCTGAAACCCTTTCGACCATCGCTCACGAAGGGGCACATCAAATCCTTGCGAACATCGGAATCCAGCAACGCCTTTCTTTTTGGCCAATGTGGTTTTCGGAAGGGATGGCAGAATACCTCGCACCGACTGAAGTTGCTCGAGGTTTGAGGTGGAAAGGTGCCGGCCAGATCAACGATTTCCGCATGCTCGAACTCGAAACCTACTTGAGAACCAAAGCCCTTGATGGGATCGATGGGCAGGTCACCCAGAACACCACATCAGCCGCCCGATTGACTTCAACAGGCTACGCTTCGGCGTGGTCACTGACCAACTTCCTTGCCAAACGCCACCGCTCAGAATTCAAAGACTACCTCGCCACGGTTTCCCAACTCCGCCCTTTTGAAGGCTCCCTGCCGACAGAGGCGGTCCAGGGAAAAATCAATAAAAATGTGCTTGAGTTCGAACAGTTTTTCGGTGCCGACTGGAAGGACCTGGAAACCGACATGATCAAATATTTAACGAAGCAAAAATTCGAATCACCTTTTTCTGAGTTCGTGCACTACGCAGTCTTGGTCGAATTACCTTCCGAAAAGGCTCCCAAGAAAACAAGTCGGCATAGTGCTGTATTTCACACCGAAGGATTAGCGAAACGATGGGCCAACGAATTTCATAAAAAAAATGCGGGTGCAACCCAACCCATCATCAGGATTTTACGCTGTAAAAACCGGGCAGAAGCCGTCAGGCAAACCAATCTATTCTACAATGCCCGTCGACAATAAAGATGTTCTTGCCCGGAGCACAAACCGAGCTCAGAAATTCAACCGATTTTCCAACCGGTCTCACCCTTTCGGTCTTCCAATTGAATTCCGGCAGCATTCAACCCATCGCGAACTTTATCCGCGACATCCCAATTCTTGTTTTCGCGAGCATCATTCCGAAGGCCGATCACCAATTGCATCACCCGGTCCATTGCCTCCTGGTCACCACCTGACTCGAGCTGACGCGCTGGTTTTTGAAACAAACCCAGGATC
>JAZABE010000206.1:0-1009 GCA_036137535.1 Planctomycetota bacterium
CGGACGTGCAAAGGACCTGAAAGAACAGGCTGGAGGTCCAATTGCGAATCCGGGTGAAATGGCGTTCACCCATGAATTGGCCGTCGACGGTTTAGAGTCGATTCCTCAGTACCAAACCCTTTTCCAACAGTCTTTCGGTGAAGGCGGGATCAAAATCGACCGCGTGACCGAGGCCATCGCTGAGTTTGAAGAGACTCTTGTTACTCCGGATTCCCGGTTTGACCGGTGGCTGAGCGGGGATGATTCGGCCCTGACTGCTGATGAACTGAAAGGCTATCAGATTTTCAAACAAAGCGGCTGCGTGGCCTGCCACAACGGACCGGCAGTGGGAGGGGCTTCGTACCAGAAGATGGGAGTGTTCGAACCCTACCAGACGGATAACCCCGCCGAAGGCCGAGCAGCAGTAACCGGCATCGATGCCGACCGTTTCATGTTCAAGGTTCCTACTTTACGAAACGTCGAACTGACCTACCCCTACTTCCACGATGGTGCCGTCTGGACCCTGGAAGAAGCCGTGGACCTGATGGGCCGCCTTCAGCTTGGCAGGAGTTTTAAACCCCATCAAAATGCCAGAATCGTCGCGTTTCTGAAAACCCTGACCGGACGGCAGCCTACTTTCCAGATCACGGTGCTTCCCCCATCCTCCAATTCAACCCCCAGGCCCAAACCCTTTAAGTAGCCTGGCCGGATCCACCGTCCTGTGAGAAACCGCGGAACTGACGCTCAGTTTCTAAAAAGAAAATTAGGGGATTGCTAAAAATCCCGGCAGGCCTTCGGGGCTCATGGCAACCGCTTTGGGGGTGAAGAGGGGATGGGGAATTCCATGGGCAAAGCAGACTTCATCAGGATCCACCATCATTTTCTGATCGCCAAACGCCAGTTCGATACGGGCGTCGCGTGACAGTTAGTGTGGCGGTTAGTATTGGAGTTTCAGCACTTCAAGTTCTGTTCGTCCCAGGAGTTCGTTTGCTTGGTCTCCGGTTTCGAGGGCCAACAAGGTCGCTGGAAG
>JAZABE010000207.1:0-1875 GCA_036137535.1 Planctomycetota bacterium
CATAATAGGGATCCGTTCTTCCTGTAGCCGGGTTGTAGGTACCAGTACCTGGTGGATTGATACAGGGTTGACCGTAAAAACCGTAAGGATTGTATGACGGGTAGGGGGCACGGCATCCAGTGGCAACCGAGGCAAACAGCAATAGGGTTATCAACAGGCAGGAAAGCCGTCTTTTGGCCATAATATTATTCCTTTTGTCTTGCGACGTTCGTTCTCACCGGCAGTCATTGACTGCAATGACTGCGACAGTTGTTTCGCAAAGCAACTGTTCCACAATTAAGGCTGCGTACCTTAGCTAACTTTACCAGCCGCACCAATACGAATTTACTGAGCTTTTTTTGAATCCCCAAAAAATTTCCGAATGGCTCTTGGAAGAAAACCAGGTCGTGCAGAATGGACGCCAGCAACCGGCTCGCCTCCTGACTTCGCAGCCAAAAGCTAGCTCTTTTCCAAACCAGCTTCACCAGGCACCAGTCAAAGAGTGCAAGCAACAGGCCCTCTTCCTAAAAAGAGAGCACCTTTTAACAGCTTCACTGGATCGTGATCGCTCAGTCAATTGCCAAACGCTGGATCCGCCTGATTGCCGCGCGACATCAGGTACTTGACCAATTCCACAACTTCCTGATCATTCAATTCCTCCAAGAGACCCGCTGGCATCAACGATCTTGTTGACGGTTTTTGCCCCTCGATATCTTCTTTTTTGATGGTCACAGTCTGAGTCGCATCCTCCGGGTCAATCGCAATGGTCAGATCATTCTGGGTCTCGCCGACAACTCGCCCCGTAAACAGCTTTCCATCGACGGTCTGGACTACCTGTGCACGGTATTGATCTGAAACAACCTTGTCCGGGTCAATAATGGCTTCAAGCAGATCTTTCTCGCTAAACCGACCGGCCACATTCGTCAAATCGGGTCCAGTGGCCCCACCATTGCCATCAAACCGATGGCAAACAATACACTTTGCTGATGAATAAGCCCTGACACCTTTCTTGAATGCAACTTTTCCAGAACTGTTTTTCTGCAAAAGATCAAAAGCCGTTTGCAGGCTTCGCTTTCTACCAGGACCAGTCGGCTTCGGTAACGAAACCGACTTAATGGGGGGCGCCAGTTCAGTGGCTGAAAGCGCTTCCTTCTCGGCTGTGGATAAATTGGCCATCGCCTCAGTCCGAATGTTCTTGATAAAGCCTTGGTAACTCGCTCCGCCCGTCTTGGTAAGCGCTTCGGTCAACCAGGCAAAATAAGCACGCCGCTGGTCAAGAGTCCAGCCAAACCTCATGTTCCTCAGTACAAAAGCATAATGTATGTTTTGGATCTCGGGTAAATTAGAAAGCATGCTGGAAATCGTCTTGCCGTAACCGGAGTTTCTCGCAAGAAGCTCTGACAGGTCTTCCTCACTTTGGCGAGGAGGTTGCTCAAGAAATTCCAACGTCTTTTCAATTACCTTTGGCGAATCCAGGTAAACCAAAACCCGGGCAAGCTCACGGTTGAGCGGATCACTCTTAGAAGGAAAAGCCGACTCAAGAGCTTCGATCAGCTTGCCTCTCAACAAGTCACTTGGTTTTCCAAGACGAATAAAACCAACACTCAACGTTCGCAAATAATCGAGTTTTTGCGAAACCTTCAGTGCCTGAAAATCAACTGAAGACATCACTTGGGCAAAAGCAACTTTGTCTTTTTCGGTTCCTACACGAGCCAACGCCAGCATGGCATGAACACGTGCTGTTGGACTTTCAAGATTAACACCCTTCTGAATCCACTCGTTTAAAGGTTTTCTTTCCAGCCCAACTCGAGCGGCATACCGAATGTAGCGATCTGCATGGGAAAGCAACGACAGGAGCTTCAGGGTTTCAAACTTCGAACCTTCGTCGTGTGAAGT
>JAZABE010000208.1:0-4909 GCA_036137535.1 Planctomycetota bacterium
TTTTGCCAGTACGGGAATCCTGGGCGTGCTGTTCTGGTGTTTCTACTGGATACGAGCCTGGTACCATTTTCAGCTTTACCGCAGCATTCCCCGGCAAACCGGTCACGACCTGGACTCCACCACTGCCGTCCCGTCCCTGCCAAGCTTGACCGTGATTGTTCCGGCTTGCAATGAGGGAGAGACCATTGAGGCCGCCGCTCAAAGTTTATTGGCGCAAGATTACCCCGCTCTCGAATTCATCTTCATCAACGATCGATCCGAGGACGATACCGGCAACATTATCGATCGGTTGGCCGAAAGCGATTCACGCATCAAACCCGTCCACATCACTACCCTGCCAGAAGGCTGGCTGGGAAAAGTCCATGCTTTGCATGTTGCCACAACTCAAGCCCAAGGCGAATGGTTACTCTACACAGACGCCGACGTCTGCTTTGAACCCAACGCCCTCCAGGAAATCGTGACCTATGCCTTGAACGAAGACATCGACCACCTGGCGGGCCTGCCAAAAATCCGACCCGCAAATTTCGCTCTGGAAGTGGCCATTGCAACATTCTTCTCCCTTTCCATGTTTTTCGTTTCACCCAAACGGGTCGCCGATCCCAATGATCCGCTAGCAGTCGGAGTTGGAGCTTTAAATCTGGTGCGACGATCCACACTTGAAAACAGCGATGGGTTTCCTTGGCTGAAAATGGAAACGGTTGACGATCTGGGACTCGGGCTCTTGCTGAAACGATCAGGTGCCCGAACCCAAGCGGTTCTGGCGAAATCCCAACTCTCACTCGGTTGGTACAATCGACTGGGAGAAATGGCTAAAGGACTGGAAAAAAACAGCCCGGCCTTAACCCGTTACAGTTTTTGGCGGGCAGTCGGTTTATGGTCAATTTTTCCTCTAGCCCTCACGAGCTTGCTGGGACTACTGGCCCTACCGGGAACCGCGGCAATCCTGCTAATAACTGTTGGTGCCGTTTTTTCGTGGGTCGCAGGACAGGCCATGACCCGTAAAACATCCTTTTCTCCCATCAGTTTTTTATTGTCGCCGTTTGGGTTCATCCTCTTGTGGTTAATCTTCTGCCGGGCAATCAGCCTGCTCTGGTGGCGAGCAGGCGTCGACTGGCGGGGAACTCATTATCCGTTGTCGTCCCTAAAACACGGGCGAAGGATAGAAATTTGAAGCCACGGGTCTAGCAATTCACCCATCAAGAATGAACCTGATGGTCAACCGGCGTAGTCAACATACTAAGAATAGTTGACAATCAGTCCATAATTGCAACCCTTCAGCTTCATGCCTTGAATCCCCCAACACCCCGGACCAAACGGCAAGCCGTTTTTCCACTGGATCGGAGATCACCAATGAAACATTTTCCCGGAATGAGCTTTCTTTTCCTGCTCCTTTTACTGGCAACAACATCTGTTTCCAATGACACCCCGGCCGCCCGCCACACCCAATCCACCCCGGAAAAAACACTGCGTGTCTTTATTGTTGCTGGGCAGTCGAACATGGTGGGCTCTGACTCCAAGGTTCAAGATATCAAAAACTTCCCCCCCTTTATCGGCCTGGAAAAGCCGCAGAAAAACGTTCGGTTTTTGTATTGCCTGGGACGTGAAAATAAAACTCGCTCCAAAGGTTGGGTCGATCTTCAACCCGTCAATAATACGGTCGGTCCAGAGCTCAGTTTTGCCAGGAAGCTCTCCAACTCTATTGATGATCCAATTGCCATCATCAAGTGCGCGGCCGGAGGAACTCACCTCGGAGGAGACTGGAACCCAGACCAACCGACCGGTTTCAAGATGTACCCACTAACCAACCAGGTGATTCAAACAGCTCTGCAAGAACTCGAGGATCAAGGACTGAAATACAAAATTGAAGCGGTCATGTGGCACCAAGGCGAAAACGATATGTTTAACGAAGATTACCTGAAAAACTATGGAAAGAACTTGGAAAACTTCCTCGCCAAATGGCGGAGGGATCTAAATGCTCCTCGTCTAAAATTTTTCATTGGGGAGCTTTGCACCAAAACCATCTGGGGAATGGATTTACGACCACGCATGTATGCCATCAGCCTCGGACAAAAACAGGTCACTGGGAAGGACTCCAATGCCACTTATGTTCCGACCGCCCAGATCGGCGTTGAAATTGGAGGAGGAGTTGGACTGCACTATCATTATGGCACGCTAGGACAACTGCAACATGGTGTGAATTACGCCGACGCCTACTTGCAGAGCATCGACAAACGATCCAAACCAATTCGTCCTCTCAAAAAATGGCCTTATCCTCGCCAAAGCCCCATCGACCTTTACATCTTGGCTGGACATCGGAACATGGAAGGCGAACGCGCGTTCGTCCAATTCCTGGAACAAATGCCATCCGAACAAATGCTGTTGCAGGACCAACCCAAAGTCGCATTCAAGTACACCCTTGGAGGCGGCTACCTGGTTTCTCAGGGATGGGAACCAATGGGACTTACCGGGTATTACGACACCTTTGGACCCGAACTCAGCTTCTCCCGACAATTACTTCAAAGCGGCCAGACCCATTTTGCGGTCGCGAAGTTCACCCACAGTGGATCACAGATTATCGACTGGACCCCTGCAGGAAGCGTCGCCAAAAGTCGCATGCTCTATCAAGATTTCATCGCGTTTATCAAGCAATCGGTGAAGGAACTCCAGGCCAAGGGCAACCCAGTTAACTTGGCCGGAGTCATTTACCACGCCGGTGAGAACGACATGTCGTTTTACCCCTACCGAAAAGAAGCCCCGCAGCGGATTGCCGCGATCATTGCCCAAAGCCGAAAAGATCTAAACCTGCCAAACCTTAAATGGTTTGTCAGCCAACAACCCCCGACGGATGACCAGAGCGTTAACAAGATTGATGTCGTCACCAATCTTTCAGAAATTCTCGCCACGGATCCGCTGGCCTTTCACCTGCAGTATCCCAACCTCCCCAAGCAGGAAAAGAAACTGGTCATCAACACCGCAGGAATAATCCACTTGGGAAAAGCAATGGCCGAGGCGGTTCTCCAGTAGCAACGCCGGAGGTCGGCAATGATTCTATTTTTTTCTCTTTTTACCCGGTTGTCGTTTTCGCCCGGGTTGAATCTTGGGATTCTTGTAACCCTCGTCAAAACGGTAGGGGTCATCCAACCGCTCCATCTCCGACAACAGCAGTTTTTCCATTTCAGCCCGCTTTTCTCGGTACCTGGCATCACCTACCAGGTTCACTTGGCTGGGTTCCGGTTGGTTACCGGTTAGCCGCACGATTTTTGGATCGTGGTGCTCAATCAGTAATTCATTGGGGTTTTCTGCAAGGTTAAACAACTGGGTTTGCTTAACTCGGCCATCAAGGGTTTCGTACTTGATCAATTTCCAATCACCTTTACGGACCGATCGCATGCCCGGCTTGGTCCCACCACAATAACACCCATACAACACATCCCGAACGGTGTTGGACTTCCCCTCCAGAACCGGCTTAAACGATTTACCCTCATTGGTGGTCGGCACTTCGATGCCAGTCAAATCACAAACTGTGGCCAAGACGTCCAATAGGTAAATATTTCCCTGGGCTACAGTCCCGGGTTGGATCGTCGGTCCCATGGCAACCAAAGGAACCCGCCAACTGTGTTCATACAAACTCTGCTTGCCCATCAGTCCATGCCTGCCAATGGCAATCCCGTGATCCGATGTATAGATCACATAGGTATTTTCCAATTCGCCCATTGCCTTGAGTTGATCCAAAACTCGCCCGACCTGATGGTCCATATTTTCGATGCACGCGTACTCCCTCCCTTTTTCATTACGAATTGTCGTCGGGTCTCGGTTTTCCATAACTCCCTGAACTGAAACTTCGTCACGTAGGCCAGGATGCCCATGGTGAAACGGGTGAGCTGCAAGGTAATTGACTGGCAGGGCAGGGGACCGCGGATGAGGTTCCGCGGGAATTTTAATTTCATTCACCGCACCGTACTTGGCCAGCAACTTTTCATTGGCCCAGCGAGGATCATGCGGATGGGACAGACCAAAATAAATCAGGAAAGGCTTTGGATCACGGTTTTCGTTGCGATCTCTCAGATAATCGAGAACTTGATCGGCATGCCAAGCACTCCCACCATCTTGGGTGCCCTTTCGCTTGGTGGCATCCCGGACCGTTGTAAATTGTTGGTTAGCCGCCCGGTAGCTGTTGCCCTGTTTACACGTTCTCATCGTGTCATACCCGGCACCGTTGAACACTGCAGCCAGACAAAACGCTTCCAAGTTGTTGGGCAGATTCGGGTTTTCGAACCTTTGAGCAGCTTTTTGAACACCGGCTTCAACCGGTTTTTGACTCGCCAAGACAGCCGCGCGCGTGGTCGCTCTGGGAATATGCCATAGAGTGCGGCCTGTCATGATCATGTGTCGCGAAGTCGTGCAAACGGCACCCATGAATCCGCCCATGTGGTAGGCTCCTTCCAAGCGAATTCCCTGCCGGGCAATCCGATCAATATTTGGTGTCTGGCAAACCTTGTTACCATAAGCCCCAAGCGAGCTAGGAGCCTGGTCATCTGCAATGATAAACAGAACATTCGGCCTCTTTTTTCCTGAGTTCAATCCTTGATCGTTCGCCGAGACATATGCCCCTAAAAAAAACGCCTGAAACCAAAGGGGCACCAGAGTCAAGACAATGGTTTGGACATTCATTTCGGATCGCTCCCAATCAAGACAAGATTCAGCGGCCACAACCATTTGGCCGCAAGCTTTTATTTTAGGCTGATTTCTCGGCAACGGGCACCAGCCTGATTCTCCCGAAACCTTATTGTCAAACCGTTGGAATTCAAACGACTTTTTGGCCTTAAGTGCTTTGTAAGCGAGGGTTCAGGTTCCCTCCAGGCAGCTTCGGGTTAAACTGGTTAACTTCCGGTTCCCCATGACAATCAAT
>JAZABE010000209.1:0-1302 GCA_036137535.1 Planctomycetota bacterium
GAACGATTCAAGGCGAGCTTGGTCGCTACGATCGATGGCAAAACCTATACCGGGTTTATTACTGAGCAAACGGACGATTATGTAACTCTTACCGATATCGAAAACAAGATCACGCGGATCGCCCGGGAAGATGTTGAACAAATTAAGGCCCAGGACAAATCCTTGATGCCGGAGAAGTTGTTAAATGGATTTAGCAATTCGGAAATCAGTGACCTTTTGGCTTTTCTCGAATCGCTCAAGTGACTCTTTCGCCAAGCTTAAGTGAATGGTGTCGGTCCTTGCGAGTCCCTGGTTATTTGAGGGTTTTGGTTGTTCAGCTGCCCAGGAAGCGAGACGGGGTGCCGATCAGTTTCTGTCCAACTGACTCTTTGGGGAGATGCTGTCGGATACGACTTTCAACGGACAGCCACGGACTTGCACTCCACTTCGAGTGTAATGAAGTTTCGTCCACTGATTGTTGATCGGGAGTCGGATTTCCATCCACTCCCAGCTTGGTGGCAAGGCTGGTCGAATGTTAAGTTTTTGCTTTGGTAGCGAGTACTCTAAGCCAGCTAGTCCTTCTAGGAAGAGAAGGATTTTGCCTGCGTTGAAATTCGAGTATTGGTCTCCAAAAAGTGACAGGTCTCGGCGGTAGGCTTCTGGGGCAACCGGGATCTGCCATCCGGCGTGGTAATTGTAATTTTCCAAGTGATCGAGGGTCAGTTGAGCTGCCTCTTTCCCGAGCCCCTGACAAAACAGGCCATCGAGAGTGAAATAGGCGGTATCGGGTGTGTAGCCGAAGGCATGATCCGTCTGAGTTTGAAAAGTCTTCATGGACTGCCTGGACATTGCCAGGGGAAAGAATTCACCAGAAAATCCTTTTTCATGGTCGAGCGCCCAGTTGTCGACCATCGGTTTGGCGTAATGAGCTGGAAAATAAGGGGAGCGCATGGCCCAAAAACCGTTGGTCATAATTAAGCCATTACTGGGTGCGGCAAAGTAATGGGAAACACCGTTGAGCTCCCAGCGTTGCTCGAACATCCTGCGGATGTGTTCCCGGTCACGACGAATTAATGTTTGCCAGTGCTTGATGTCTGCAGCGTTGCCAGTAAGGCGAGCCATTTTTTCAAGTGTCTCTGCAACTTCGAACTCGTTCATGGCAAAGCTAGGTAGCCGTTTCCAGAACAGTTTTTTGAAATGGTCCTCGTAACAGTTTTTGAGAAATTGGACATCCCCAGTGTGTTCGTAGATCTGCCAAGCCCCCAGGACGTGCTCAGAGGTTTCCACTCCGTAGGCGCCGCTGTGCCAAGCAATTCCCTTGTT
>JAZABE010000210.1:0-4592 GCA_036137535.1 Planctomycetota bacterium
GTCCACGCGTTACGCCGAGCAAGAACCCTTCCGAACCGGGGTTTTACAGGTCTGAGAATGAGAATCATTCGCAAGCAACTTGCGACTCCGTTTTCAGGATCACGTTCGACTTAAAGCTCACTGCACCCCAGAGCTGTACAACGAACCCCAGAGCTGTACAACCATTCAAGCCGCCTTGGCATTTGAAATTTTGCGTTTCTTTCTTTCGGGTTTTGGTTTCCAGCGATTATGGACCCACCAGTAGTGTTCAGGGTCCGCAAGAATAATTTCCTCCAATCGCTGGTTGTACCAAAGTGTCAAATCCTTCACCCCGTTGATTTCCTCCGGCATTTTTCGGGGATCGATGATACCGTTGCAACCAATTTCAAACTGCATGGGTTCGGACTCACGTGAGTCAGGATATTTCTTGACTCTCTTGGTGTACACTACGACCATCGGGGAATCACAACTCAGCGTAAATACTGCAAGCGATTTGTGACAAGCCGCAGCCCGTCCCATAAATTCAACCCAAACCGCCCCCAACTCCGTGTGTTGATCACCAAGCAGAGTAAGACATTGGTTATTTTCAAGTTGTTCTTGAATCGCCTTTGAGCTTCCGGTGGTATCGAGAATGTACTGGCCCTGTGCCTCGCGAAACTGCTTGACGAATTTGTCAATAAACTGGTTATCCATGGTCCGGGCCACGGTGTAGCCCGGAAACCCAAGTAACCCAGCCATAAACCCACCAAGTTCAAAATTCCCGTAATGACCCGAAACCAATGTTTTCGGCCGGTTCAACAAGAGCGAGCCGACAATTGCTCGTCCGTCCGGAACGGTGAAGAAATGCCGCCAGTTCGTTTCATGTATTTTTCTGGGTGCATGGGCAATTTCAAAGGCCATCAAACAAAGGTGACGCCACATGGACTTGGTTATCTCCCGTCGCTTGCTTGCTGGAAGACTGGGAAATACAGACGAAAGGTTTTGGTCGATTAACTTGGCTCGTATCTTGAAAACGTCTACCGCAATCCAAGCAAGAAACTTTGCAAATTGGTCACAGACTTTGATCGGTAACGCTTGGATCACGCAAACAATCGTGCGGACCAGAAGATACACGCAAAAGTCAACCGTTTTATTTCGAGTTGTTTTCATCACGCGACATCCTTGTCGCCATTGGTAGAACACTAAACAGAAAACAGATTTTTGCAGGAATTGGCCTTTGGGAAAAGTCGAATTTCCACCAGAACCCATCACCCGCTAAGGAATTCCTGGAGAGAATCGGGGCAACTCGGGATTCGGCACCGATTTCCGGTCATTCTCTCAAACCCAGTAGCTCCAAGCTCTCTCGACGCAACCGACCGCAAGCTTCTGATGAAGCTATTCACAGCGGAAGCTCGACACGCTTCCCGGACTCAGCAGCCTGGTAGATACCCAGAATAATTTCCACGCTTTTCCGACCCTCATGACCATCAATCAACGGAACAGCATTGTTTTCAATCGCTCGCAAGGTGTCCTTGAACAGCTCGGTATGCCCGTGATGACCAATCGCTGCAGGGTCACCTGCACCTCCACCGGTTTCGGTCTGGTTAGACATCTTTGCAAGTAAAGATCGATCTTCATCAGTAGGCTGGGCAAACTCCCAAACGGTAATGTCTTCTTCTTCCAGTGTAGCGCTGCCGGCCGATCCATGAATTTCGATTTTCTTGAGTGCTCCTGGAAATGCCGCTGTCGTGGCTTCAATCACCCCGAGTGCACCATTTTCGAATTGAATGGAAGCCGTTGCGACATCCTCGACTTCAATTCTTTCATGGGCCAACGTTGCAGTTTGGGCAAGAATTGATTTCACCGGACCCATCAACCAGTAAAGTAAATCAACACTGTGGATTGCCTGGTTCATCAGTGCTCCTCCTCCGTCAAGTGCCCAGGTGCCACGCCAGGCACCGCTGTCATAGTATTCCTGTGTGCGATACCACTTGACATAAGCATCGCCCATGGTCAATTGCCCAAATTTGTTTTCATCAACTGCCGACTTCATCAACTTGGACGACTCATGAAAACGAGAAGGGAAAATAGTTGCCAGCTTCACATTGTTTTCTTCACAAGCCGCGATGATCTGGTCACAACGATCCAATGTCACCTCGAGCGGCTTTTCAATGATCAAATGCTTTCCTGCCCGGGCCGCTGCAAGGGCAGGATCCAGGTGAGCACCACTTGCGGTTCCGATGGTCACCACCTGGATCTCTGGGTTTTCCAACATCTCTTCAAGTGAAGCATACGCTGTACAGCCTGTTTCTGTCGCGAGTTTGTCAGCGGATTCCGGAGTCCGGTTCCAACACCCTACCAGTTCAGCATTCTCAATATCCGCAATGGCTTTTGCATGAAAACGAGAAATCATACCGCAGCCAATTATTCCAAAACCAAAAGGCATCCTAATCTCCCAGGCTTACTTACTCAGTGTTTTTTATCTACAGGTTGACCAGAAGTCAGTCCGTCAAAGCATTCTTTAATGCAGCAGTGATCTCCTGTTCGATGGTTCCCCGAAAGGCAACGGCTGCGAAAGGAAGCTGGCCGTTAATTCGTGCCTCCTGATCGTCAACAACCAATTCCCCGCTGATCGTAAGCCCCATTGCCTTAAAACCAAATTTCAGGTTTCCCTGCTCATCCCAGTTTTCTTGCATCTCACTGATTTGAGACCCGTACTTGGCACGGACTTCCTCGGAAAAAGACTTCAGCCGCTGCAGGGCAACGTCTTTTCCTAGACGGTGTTCAACATTTGCCTTAAAACCTGGCATACTTTGCTTTCGAATGAGACCCATTCACACTTCTTTTACACCACCAGTTGGAGTATGTTGTGCGAATTGAAATTCTACCTCGAAATACCAACCGGTTGCAGTAGGTCCCCGGTCCAAAAACCATTTGGCAGCCTGTTCGAATTCAACCCCAGCATCATCAATGAAATATCGCAACGCAGTTTCTGGATTGGTTCTCGTTCTTGGTCTGATTGGGATCTATCTAGGCATTGCTTATTGGCGTTTCACCAATTTACCCCACCCTGCTCAAGCATCCCATCACCAACTTATGTACTGGGTTGTTCTACGCGACCTCAACGATTTTGATCATGCAACCCACATCGCTCTGGTTAATCGATTCGCAGAAGAAGCCAAGGAAATATTCACCGGCAACAGCACCGCGGCGAGCAGCCTTACAAAGTCACAAAACCAACAACTGTTGGACAACATTGAAATCCTCAAAAAAACTTGGTTCGAAGATCGGATCCGTCAATATGGCGAAATCCGTGACAACAGGGATCGTGAATCCTATATGGAAAAACAGATTAATTTACTCGATGATTTTGGGGACATTGCTTTTGAAAACGCAAAAATCCTTTATCCAGAACGGGCAAACGAGCCCCTCACGACAATCGCCGATGAACTGTTAGGTGATATTGACCGGTGGTTAAATGCCACCCCAACAAACAAAAAGCCCGCTACTTTACAGTCCGTTCGTGAAGCAACGGTATTCTGGTTGGCAACTCAGGACTTATCCATTCAATTAATGGAGGCCCGCAAGGAAATCGCCATTCGCGTCATTGCGGAACTGGAACTTGGAATGGACCTGCAATCAACAACATCCATCATCTCAACCGAACGCTCCAGACAACTCAAAGCAAACGCCCTCCTGCTCATGGAAGCCTGGGGACATCTATTGGCTGAGGAATTTTCAGCACTCCCCAAAGAAAAACGAAATGAATTTATTGACAAAAAGATAGAATCAGTAAAATCTTGGAAACTGCTTGAATATTTGCAAAACGATGTCAAGCAACCGAAATCCAGTTTGGCTGGCATGACAACGTTCAATCACACCATCCAAGGCTGGGTCAATCGAGCTGAAGAAGCCATGAAACCAAAACTCAAACGGCTCCACACAGTGTTTCAACAAAGAATCTTCATCGCGTTGTTCCAAATCAACGAATGATCGTCTAAAGCTGCCTTAGGGGTTCCCCAACAAACACACTCTCGACCTTGATCGGAACTCGACCATCACAACCAGAAGCCGGGAGTGATATTCCTGCATTAATCGATGATTTCAGAATCATCGTAGCTCGTGCGATCCCGAGGGTGCCACAGCGGCAAGCCATCCGCAATTCGTTCTGCCAATATCCTTAACTTATCATCCGACCCAGGAAGTGCGGTCGTCGATGAGTAATCATCGTCTGTCTTATTGGTTGGTTCATAGTCCCAGTGCCCCTGCCTTATCGCCTCAAGAATAGAACTTTTCACCTTATCTCCTAGCTGTCGGTGACCAACCCTCAAGCGATCCTTCACACCACTGGCCGCTGGCGAAGTGATACACTGAAGAGTTAACAAACTGATTTCTTTTGTTACTCCAATTTGTTCAATTCAAAATCGGTTGTCAACAAATTGGAACCTATATTTTTCTTTAATTTTTCTTTTCTTTGAGCCTTGTTGACAACTGAAAAAAAAGTTCTAAAAGCCGGCTCCGGCCTCCCAACAGCCCAAGACCAGCAGCCCATCAAGCACTGAAATGACCGGCAATTTGCTACGAAAGCTGAAGTACTCACAACGGCTTAAGTCAACAACGACTTGAATTCTCTT
>JAZABE010000211.1:0-6717 GCA_036137535.1 Planctomycetota bacterium
GGATTCAGCTTTAGAGTTCAGGCCCAACGGTCCAAGGCAAAAACTCTTCATCTCCAAATCCATTGAGTTCACTTTTCGTCTTTTTACCACTGGCTACCTGAAGCATTTCGGTGAAAATCCTCTCACCAACCGATTCAACGGACTCTCCTTCCAGAATGGTTCCTGCATTTAGATCCATGTCATCTTCCATTCGGACAAACATTGGAGTGTTGGACGCTATCTTGATTGTAGGAACCGGCTTACAACCAAAACAACTTCCTCGTCCAGTTGTAAAACAAACGATATTCGCGCCGGCGGCAACCATCCCAGTAACACTTGGAGGATCGTATCCTGGAGAATCCATGATCACCAATCCGTTGGTGTCAATTGTTTCGGCATAGTCATAGACTTTTTCAAGTCTGGACGTTCCTGCCTTGGCAATGGCACCAAGAGATTTTTCAGTGATTGTCGTTAAACCTCCAGCCTTGTTCCCAACCGATGGATTATTATCCAATTCCTCCCCAAAAATCCCAACGTACCATTTCCACCAATCAATCAACTCCAACAGTTTATCGGCAACCTCAATGGACTTGGCTCGTTTTGTCAAAAGATGTTCCGCACCATAAATTTCGGAGGTTTCTGCAAGGATGCTCGTTCCTCCGTTGGCGACAACCATATCGGTCGCAACACCTAATGCGGGATTTGCAGTTACACCCGAATTACCATCCGACCCTCCACACTCGGTTCCCAAAATCAGTTCACTTACTGGAATCGGCGTTCTGACAACCTGATTGGCGATCGGCAACAAGGATTCTACTTGTTCAATCGCTGCACTGACTGTCTTTTTGGTTCCCCCGAGGTCTTGCATTGAAAAAATAGGAACCGCGCCTTTCTGGGCATTGGCATTTCCAATTTGCACCAGGTTTTCATCGGTAACCAGTAACCCCGGCGTCGCTTGCTCGCATCCCAACCCGATCACCAGACAGGCCCCCACATTCGCATGCCGGGCAAAACCACCCAGTACACGGTTGAGCATTTTGTGCTTCATTCCCTGGTGTCGCATACCACAACCGGATGTGTGCGTTAGTGCAATAACACCATCAACATTTTCATAAGCAGACAGTTTATCTCGGTCAAAATGCTTCGCAACAAATTTGCTCACTGTCGCAGAACAATTTACAGTTGAAATGACCGCCACGTAGTTCCGGGTTCCAACTCGCCCCGAGGCACGACGAATTCCCTGAAATGTCGCACCAGGGTTTGCAGGCTGAATGTCCGGATTGACCGACGCTTTATCGTGGTCCAGTACAATGTCTCCGTTAACGAGATTGTGCGAATGAACCCAATCTCCTTGTTCGATCGCTTGAGTTGCATAACCAATAATTTGGCCATATTTTCGTACCGGGGTCTTAGATTCGATAAACTGGTTGGCAATTTTGTGCCCAATTGCCACATCACGACTGACTTCAATGGAACGCTCCCCCAACTGAAACGCTTCTCCCTGCCGAACATCCCGCGCCGCAATGGAAATATTGTCCTGTTGGTGAAGATGAATCAGGCTGGTCATTGTGATCCTGTACGAGTAAAACCACCAGGCATTTGACAACTGCTTCTCATGTAAAAAACCGTTAACTGGGGTTAGAGAATTGTAAGCCAATTGTCTAAAAATGTTCACCCAATTGAACTAAATTTAACGCTCATATCAAAAAACCCCCGGCATTGTCATCCTAAAAGAACAACATCCAGCCACTCTTCAAAAAAATTGATCAAGGGATAGGATTCCTTTGAAAATCGAACGTCGTTCACCATTAACCCTCCCCAGCCAACTCCGGCAACCGTTTCATGCGTGTACACCTGGACGACCCCGAACCGGTATGGTTTTGGCGGGCTCACGGCTCGTTTCACTCTGGCCTAATCTCAGCAAATCTAAAGAGCCGATCAGGATTTTCAGCATTCGCGATTCATTGATTCCGGATCGTTATATTCGTTTTGACTGCCTCGCTGAAAAACATTAACCCGTTTTCGCTAATCGATAAAGTTTGAGAAAATGTCCTGCCTGGAAAACCAAAAAATCGAATTGTATCGATCGTGCCCCTTCTTTTGCATCGACCGCTGGACTGCAAGTGCTACGACAGCCTCTTAACCCATTTCGATAAACTAACCCGATCGCTTTACCTGAATAGTTTGTCCCGAATTCTATTGAATTTTGTGTTGACCAACGGCTGCTTGTCGGAAATGCTTAGGCAAGTTTGATCCGGTGCGTGAACCGGAATGGAATACGGATTACACGGATGCCCCCCACCCCACGGACGAGAGTAATGCTAAGGACTCTCTATCTATGACTATCGATTTTTTACAGACTGTTGTCGGAGTTGTCTTTTTGACGGTCTGGGCTGTTGTTGGACAAGTCTCATTCTTGAAAAGATAAGCCGAACTTGAAAAGATAAGCCGAAGCGATTGACTGTGTGCCCTAATTCTACTGTGTGCTCTAATTATCTAGTGATTTCACCACACCAACAGTCAACAGAAGATTCGCAAATATTCGCTGCTCGCCGGTCGCGATCACCAATGACACGTCTGGCGAGGCACAGTATTCATAAAAGTTGAAACGGCCGACCTTCTCC
Organism: Planctomycetota bacterium; assembly: GCA_036137535.1. GTDB lineage: Bacteria > Planctomycetota > Planctomycetia > Pirellulales > Pirellulaceae > JABAAE01. The sequence goes on from JAZABE010000211.1 coordinate 2,604, forward strand.
AATCGGCTTTCATTGTCTGTCTGTCGCAAAACCAACTCAAATTCTTCCCAAATTTGAGGTTGCTGAACCGCATACTCACCTTGAGTGGGCGGTGCCATCACGATCGCTGATTCGATGGGAGTCACAGGGCAGATCGCCTGCAGCACATCGATGACGCCAACCGTGCCCGGGGAAAGATTCAAAAAGACCGTTTTAGCAGCCGGGTTTGGCTTGGTGACGAACGGGAAATTTCCATCGGCGATCAGAATTTTGGACCCATGACCTGAACTTGCCAGTGACAACAGGATTTCGGGGTGGAGAAGCGGCCCTTGTAACATTTCTAACTTTCCAAGAAACAGAAAAGACGATTTTAACCCAATTCACCTTGGAACCAAAATCGTCTTTTATTTTCAATCTTTGGTGTATCAAACGATCGTTTAGCGTCCGCCTCCACGACTGCTACCGCCACGACTACTACCGCCACGACTACTACCGCCACGGCTGCTACTGCCGCGACTGCTGCCGCCAAACGGTGAGCCTCCACTCCCAAACCGTTCCTGCATACGCTGTCTAATAAAGTCCGCCGGATTAAATGAACTACCTGAAGAGGATCCCGAAGTTGAGCCCGGAGTTGATCCGGTGCGAGAGCTAGACGTTCGCGACGACGACGCTGCCTGTTCTTCTTGAAGTGAATTGATCGCCGCTTTGAGCCCGTCTGGCGTAATATTCTTGAGCCCCATGACAACGACCGTTCCGTCTCGAACTGCGTCCGGTGTATCCAATTGCTTGACCAGAAAATCGACCTGTTGATAGAGAAACTCAGGACCGGTCACCAAAATACTGTTCATTTGCGCATCGACACCGATGGTCATCTTGGGCTCTGATTGCTGAACCGTTTTTTGGCCACCACCTCGACCACCTTTGCCACCCTTCATGAGCTCTTGCAACAGTTTCATTTGCGCCGCCTGAGGGCTGCTACTTTGGCTCTGCGATTTCTGGGTCATGATCCTGTTCGGGAATTGGTTTTTGACAATCTCGGATAATTCAACAGCATCCCGATAATTCACCTGAATCGTATAGGTCCGGCCGTCCAGGGTCGGATCTTGATCTGGGCTGTCTGTATCAAAGTAATTGATGTACTCCAAGATTGTATCCATATCAATCTGATTGGCCTGAATCAACAAAACGTTTTTGAGTGCATCAGCGTCGATTCGAACATCACCGGTCAACAAATCCGAAGCGGTCACGCCAGTGTCAAGACCACCACCTCCGCCACCAAGAAGTCCGCCGACCATTTGCCCGGCAACTCCGCCCAAGGCATTTTGCGCCATTCCACCGACCAGGCCCCCTAGACCGCCACCACCACCGCCACCGCTGCTACCACTGCTCAGACCGAGGAACATCTCGAGTAGATCTTTCATTTCAACAGCTTTACGGTGTCTCAATTCCACAATGGTTGGCAAAGAGGGGCGATTCAAAATGGCTTCATTTTCGTCTAGCAAACGTTTGATTTCCGCCAATGCCTTCAAGTCATCCGAAATAATCATCATTCCAGCAGCATTTTCCCGGATCATGATCGGGGCACCATCAACGGATTTGATATTTCCCTGCCGCATTGCCGTGCCATCGTCTTGAGCCTGACTTTCGGATTTCAAGGGTCGCTCCTGATCTTGAACAGGAATTTCGGCTACAACGTTGATAAATCGGGACCGAGTTGGTTTTGACTGCGTGGTGGATTTACCAGGCTGGTTCGAGTTCCTTTCGCCGGAGTCAGGCTTTTTAGGTGGAAGTGGCTTGGATTCACCTGGTTGACTTTTTTTTGGCTGCAATCCACTGCCCAAGTCGGGGATGCCTTGAATCGAAGGCCGGTCTAATTGATTAAAACCATTGGACTCTTCCTTGCGCTCTATTCTTTCGAGTGTACTTTGGGAAGCTGCTTTAGAACGAATCACGTTGAATTTATTGGGTCGTCCCAGTGCCCCATAGGTGTCTTGCAACAACTCAATCGCCATATCTGCCTGTTTACCTCGCAGGTCAAGCTGGAGATAATTTTGATCATATTTGCTACCTTCACCAATGGGTGGATCAATTGATTCAACCAGTGTCTTGATCGCTTTCAGTTGAGTCGGTTTGGCACGAGAAATAATCTGGTCTGAATAAAGTGGATCCGCCATAAACACGGGTTGGTTGGGTAGCGGACCTTCTTCTTCGGTGATTCCATACATTTTATTTAAGACCTGGATCATCGAATCAGCATCGTAATCGTTGAGTCGGATCACTTCAAAATCCGTCGCATCTGATTGAAGCGAAACCAAAATCTCTTCAATCAACTGGTGAACTTCAGGAGCCCCGTAGGCGATGATTTCTCCAGCTTCTTCAGCGAGCGCCAGTCGCAACCCTTCGGTCCCTGCAAGCATGGTTCGCAAAACCTGTAGAATCAGCTCACGATCGGCAGCTACCGGATATCGCTTAGTGACCGGTTGCGCCAACCCGTCTGTAGACTCTGAGGCCTCTACTTCCTTATCCAAGATTTCCACCAAATCAGTGAATCGGGCCAACGTTTTCTGAGTCCCTTGAAGGATAAATTTATTACCAAAGGACTGGACCACCACTTTCAACTGTTCGCCGTCATCATTGTTTTCAAATTTATTTTCATCATCCAGAGGAATCAGTTCGGTCGCAACCGTCATCACCTCTTCGGGCGTAACAAATTTAAGTTCAACGATCTGAACACCCACGTCTCTTCCGCCGGCAATCGATTTGGCCATTTCAAGATATTTCCGAATCAAACGAAGCCGTCCACCGGTTTCTCTGATAAAGAGGATCTCACTGGAACCGATTAACAGCTGCTTGCCACCCTGATCATCTCGAACCAATCGTTCGATGTCATCTGAAAACCTATTTCCATCAAAACCTTTGATTTCAAACTCTGTTTGAGTCAGTTCGTATTCGCCCCGGGAATCCAATTCCGTCAAGGGAATCGTTTCGATCATCGTCGGAGGAATCTCATTATTTAAGTCATGAACAATGATCAAATTGGCATGCCGCAACAGGATATAACCCTGCTCTCGAATCAGAAAGCTGTTGATGATATCCATTGCCTCTAGCAACGAAAATTCACCATTGCTGCTATAATTAAATGAACCTTCCGGAGTCACGGCCATATTCAGATCTAACTTGGCTTCATCCGCAAACCAACGAATGACTTCACCCCATGCCGTTCTTTTGAATTCAAACGTCAATTTCCCCGAATTGAAATCCGGCCGGATTTTATCTTCGGCACTCTTGGCTGGTTCCTCTGCACTCTTGGCTGGTTCTTCGGCACTCTTGGCTGGTTCTTCGGCACTCTTGGCTGGTTCTTGCGACTGAGGCGTATCGGATTGACCCGATTCTACTTTTGGTTCGGGTTCTACCGATTCTTCCTGCTTGGGCTCGGCATTCACTGGTTCAGGTTTATCAGTTTTCACACTGGCTTTCTCATCCTGCGAAAAGCCAAAAGAAGCACAGAACATTCCGCCTAAAACCATGAATAACGCGGTTTTTTTTGTCAAAAACATTGATAGACCTTAAAATACACAAGAGATAACGCGAAAATGTCCGCCTAGACCTTTAATTCATCGTAATTCGGAATCCATGACAAACCAGACAAAATCACGGACAAAAAGGGCCTTATTCAACTAAACCATCGGGAAATCAGATCGTTTCGAAAAAAAATCATATTGTTAACAATTGGATTAACCGGATACCCGAATTGGGTTTACGAAGGATAACAAACTAATGCATTCATCCCAGGTCAACTCTCCGCTACTGCTGATCGCGGCCCTCGGGATTTCATTTTGCGCTTCCAAAAGTTTTCCGCAATCAGGGCCGATCGTCGATCCCAAAAAATTCGGGATCAACCTACCTTCGGGAGAGGTGAAATGGGCAGACAAAAAGGTCAACGCCCACATCAGAACTCCGACCGGCTCTACCATTGCCAGAGTCCACGTCAAAATCGGCGACCATTTCATTGTCATCATGCCCGATGGTTCTATTGAAGGCAAAACAAGCTCGGAGGTCAAGTTCACCGACCAACCCGTTGCCTGGGCCACTCCGGAACAACTGGCCAGACAAGCCAACACTGGGCGATTCAAAG
>JAZABE010000212.1:0-5049 GCA_036137535.1 Planctomycetota bacterium
TTTTGGATTACAATTGAAACATGCAGCGGCCTATCTATCTCCGTTACACCTGTATTGTCGTCCTATCGTGGCCGATCAGCTATTGCTTGGTCGCCTTCGCCACCTCCAACTCTTGGATCAAGACCAACAAAATCACTCCAATGGGACGGGCCAAAGTACAACTGCAGAATATCAAGTCTCTTACCATTAACGAAATCAACCCTAATGGAATTCAAAACGAGATTGAACTCCAACTTTTGAAATCAAAAATCAAAGACGATATAGGATTGGATCCGTGGGGAAACACTTATCAGGTTGTCGATCGCATCCCAAACTCCTCGGACCAGCCCGAGAATAGTTTCCCGTACTATTCGTATGGCATTGACGGAAAATCACGCACCCAGGGCAACGATCCAGATGACATCAACTTGTGGGACAACCATCATCACGACCATTACGAGCGACAATCCAAGCTCAGGCAAAAACGCCAATCGTTCATCGGTGCCTTAGTTTTGACGCCCTTGATTTTCGTTTTCTTAGCCTTTGTTCAACGATGGCGTGCAAAACGCCAAGTCAAAACCCATTAAACCCGTGAAACACGAAACCTTGTCCCACACCCCTTAGTCTTCAAATGGGACTTTGACGATCAGGGTATCCCCACGCCCGGATTTGTCGGCAATGCTCTGAATCGTCCAAAGATCCAGCTGGTTATCGCCATCAACGACGCTCCCACTGTAATCACCCCACGCCGTGCCAGCGGTTGCAGCTTGCCCTGCCCCCAGATTGACCATCGGTCGCAACGTCCCAGGCGGGTCACCCGCTTCGCGAAACGCAAGTCGGGGGCTGATAAACATATTTTCGTTCGTTTCCTGAAATCCAACCAGCACATCCAGTTTCTTATTGACTGCCAAGGTCGTTTGAATGTAGCTGGACTTGGGGTTACTGATCATTCCAGTTTGCACGATGCTTCCGTTGGTCTTGATTTGATGCCACTGAACGGCTGCCCGTCCGTCGTAATTGACCGTTTGCGAAAACCAGATAAACCCACCCTGTAGAACAAGGTTCTTTGGATTACGATCCCCCGATGCAGTTCGTTGATTGGTTCCTTTCTGGGGTGATTGGGGAGGAAATCCAACATGCCGTAATCCGTGCGGAGTGGATCCCGCCTCAACAACAACCGGGGTTCCATCCCCTCGATCCGTAACTCGCTTTAAAACAAAATCTCTGCGGCCCAGCTGAAAGAAATAAAGGTCGTCCGTTGGGTCTTGAGTCGCGACCGGGTGCCCCAAGTTGCCACGGAAGTGGTACACCGTTGCTGGCTTTCCCGATTTGACAGCTGACATTTTCAACACAAACGTTTGCTCTGGCCCCCCAGGAAACGAGTAGCCGATCCATTTCCGACTGTAACCGATTCCACCACCGTCTCGACCCTTGGGAGCAGGAACCGGATAAGTGTTCCAGGCTCCCAGTGGATCACTGGTTTCGGAAACCGAAACGTTGACCGGTTTTAATTTTTCCTTGTCCCAGGGGTTCCAAAGGTCAAACCCGAAGACCCGGTTATGGGGATCGAAAAAAATCTTGGGATCGATGCCACCGTTAAAAGCACTCTGGTGAACACCTTCTACAAAATTCCCCTTTTTGTCGTAAATAATCAGACCACTATTGGTCCCATGAAACACATAGCCGCCCCCGACTGCGATTTGCGGATCCACCTGGCGATTACCGTCCATCGATCCATCAAATGCTAAAAAACCGGCAACGTTTCGGGGTCGCCCTCCCTGTTTTCGCTGACGTGCTTTGCCCTGTTTATTAAATGTTGCATTTCGAAGTGGCCGAATGACTTCGATTCGACTGGGTGCCACTTGGGTTTCCTGCGCACTCCCCTCCACGGATTGCAAAACCCATACCAATGCAACTGCCAGTCGTGCCGTGTGATTCAAAACTACCATTGGTTTCTGAAGCATTTCAAAAGCTCCCTTGTTGAGAAAGGATAAACAAACCCGGGAAGAACAACCTCTACACTTTAACGGGCGTTGTTTTTAATGGGAACAACCATCCAACCCCAGTCACCTTTTGTCCTGCCATTGTTTCAATCGGCAACGCAATAAAAATCCAACTGTACAGCGAGTGCACCAAATTCCCGCTACCCCGGCAGAAGTTTTATTTTCGCTGGATTTCCAAGAGTTCTATTTATTTATCGCAAGTCTCATCTACAATTCTCTAGGAAGCAAGGCTGACTTCAAACCCAACCGTAACCGGGTTGATCAACCGGTATCCCTTGAGTACTCAACAGCCAAAAGAAAAGCCATGTTGTGCGCCCATCATTTGAACCGTATTTTCTTGATCTTGATCTTCCTGACAAACGGGGTGAATGGACAATTCACCGTGGTTGGCAAAAGATCGGTCACCGGAACCGTTAGTTCAATCTCAGGCAATACATTAACGGTAATGACCGAAGACGGTGAAACGTCATTTCAATTCACTAAGGCAGGTGATTCCGCCACCCCGCTGCTTAATTCCAAAACCAACCTTCGCCACCAAACCACGATTCAACTGTCAGGGAAGGTTTCTCTAGCCCACATCTCACCAGGGCAATTCGTTGAATTTTCTGCCAAACTTTCCAAACCAGGCCGAAGCCAAGGTGAGGTGACACACTTTCGACTTTTAGACACGATCGACCCGGTCATTACAGCAAACAGGGAACCAGAAAATTCTCGGGACTTCGTCCAGTGCAAGATCATTGCGAGGGTTGAATCGATTCGGAAAAACACAGTTAGCCTCTCCTTACCCAAACAGCCTTTTGCCCCTCAAGGCAAGCTACGAATTCGAGCAACTGAAAACGCCACTCTTTCAATCTCTGAAACCTCTCTCGCTCGCTGCAAGCCCGGCGACATCGTCAAAAGCCTTGCGGCCATTGAATTAAACACCGGTGATCTGGTCATTGAAAAAGTAGTCATTCTCTTGGACCGCAAAGAAGCCCAAAACACTGACAGAAAAAAAACGGTGGATCCTTTGGCAATGGAAAATTACCTGAAATATTCAGACCAACCTGGATTGGCTCGTGACCTGAGGTCACAACATTTCCTGCTTCATACCGATCTGTCTGACCGCTCCGCTAAAATGTTGCTTGACAAGCTTGAATCGATGATTGGTCTAATTTCTCAATATTACAGGCAATTGCCGAAAGGCATTATTGAATGTTACGTCGTACGAGATCTTGCGAACTGGAACAACGTGCCACTGGATCCCAAGGGTGTCGCTAAAATCCGCGAAAGGGCAGGAGTCACGTTGTCGAGAGGAGCCTTGGGTAAAGTCAAATCAATTGTCTATGCTTGTGCCGATCCTGGTGTCGTGCAACACGAAGCCGTTCACGCCTACTGCTCGCAGGCGTTTGGCAGCACCGGACCGACTTGGTACTCCGAAGGCATGGCGGAAATGGGACAATACTGGAAAAAAGGAAATTTAGCGGTCGATGTTTCCCCACCGGTCGTTCACTACCTTACCCAGTCCAAGCCCAAGAATCTTCTTGAAATCGTGGCAGCCGGACAAATCACAGGAGATTCTTGGCAAGCTTATGCCTGGAGGTGGGCGTTGTGCCATTTACTGGCCAACAATTCAAACTTTTCGCCCCGGTTCAAAGGATTAGGAATCAACATGATGTCCGGGGGAAAAGCCACTTTTGAGTCAGTTTATGGTGATGTTGCGCAGGAGATTTCTTTTGAGTATGCCCAATTTTTTAGGAACCTCGGTAATGGTTACCGGGTCGATCTCTGTCAGTGGGATTGGACATCAAAACCGAATGCCATTTCCGGGAGCCGCCGCGTCAACTGCAGAATCGATTCAGCCAAGGGTTGGCAAGCATCTAAGTTAAAACTGAATCAAGGAAAAAAATATGAGTTTGTCTGTGTTGGAGAATGGTCAACTTCTCAATCAGCCGCTACCTGTGACGGTAACGGAGACCCAGAAGGCAAAGGAAAACTGATCGGTGTCATCTTTGCCAATTACCAACTTTCTGAAGTCATAGAGCTCGGCCAAAAAGGCGAATTCATTGCCAAGCAAGACGGGCACCTGTTCCTACGCTGCCGGGATGCATTCACACAAATTGCCGACAACAAGGGCGTAATCACGGTTCATTTTCGAAGAGCCCAATAATCCCGCGCAAAGATAAAAACAGTCGCGAATACAGGTTCCAATTCGCAACCCTCAATGGGTACCACAACACCGTCTGTTTTAGCTACACTAAAACTTAAGTTTAGCCTCATGAGCGTTTGGGAGCGTCGAGATCTCTCCCGATGGTTTCTCCGGTAAATTGACCAAAAACCAGAGGGGAACGACCAATGAAACAGGACATTGGTCCGCGAGTCAATCTCCAATATCCCTGGAGTCAAAATGTTATTCATACCGCTGGCCGTCATTCTGATTTGCTTTTTCTTGAACCTCGGGGGCAAGATGCAGGGTGCTAGGCGATCTTTTCGTTTACGAACATCGGTGGTAAACAGGCATTACGTGATTTGCCTGGGGACGCTCTCGGTTCGGCAGTCGTCCAAGCACGATGGGATTTGGAATTATCCAATCGCGATCATGATGATCCTCCTAATGTTCCATACCCGTGTTGGTCACGCAAAAAACGATGAAGATTTCTTTGAATCCCGCGTGCGTCCATTACTGATCAAACATTGCCAGGAATGCCATGGTTCTCAAAAACAAGAAAGTGGTCTTCGCCTCGATTCGCGCGACGGCTGGCTACGAGGGGGTGACCGCGGCCCAGCGATCATTGCCGGGCAACCTGAAACGAGCTTATTGATCCTGGCGTTGAAACACCAGGATCCTGATTTGGCAATGCCACCTTCTAAAAAGCTGGCAGACTCGGAAATCGCGGACCTCGAGGCGTGGATAAAACGTGGAGCAATTGATCCCCGCCGTGAAACCCCGCAAACCAAGCCAGCAATGAGCCTGAAACAGGCTCAGTCCTTTTGGTCCTTTCAACCCTTGAATTCCGGACCAGTGTCACCGAACCCAGTCGACACCTGGTCGCGAAATTCCGTTGATACCTTTGTTTGGAGCCAGTTA
>JAZABE010000213.1:0-5301 GCA_036137535.1 Planctomycetota bacterium
ACATTTCGGATTTGGCGAGCTTGCAGAATATTCCAGACTTCTTGCCCTTTGTCGGTGATGTAGTCAAGTTTAGGGTCGATCGGAATCATTTGGTTTTGGCGTTTCCACGGAAGATTGGGATTTCGGCCCAGCGACTTCAGGTGTTCACTCCATTGCTGGTGTTCCTTGGGGTCATCGTCTTCACCCCCATCGGATTGATCGATTGGATAAACAGCTTGTTCTTCCGGCGAGATTCTGGAACACCAATGCTGGATTCCCTTGGGCGATTTTGTGAAAGGAGTCGTTGCAGCCCGTTTGCGCGAAGGGTGTTCCGAGTAGGCCGGCATACAGTCGCTGGGAGAATGGATGATCGTCGCACCTTGATCCCGGGCTGCGATGATTAACCGATTGAGCCGGGGACCGAACTCTTTCATGCGACGGACTGCATTCAGGCAATGATGTTGATCCCAGAAATCGCAAACCACGATCGCCGTTTGCTGGGGTTTCCAGGTTTGGTTTTCAACCCAATGACGAAATTGCTTTGGATTGTGTTCGGTTGGTTTTTGGCTGCGGAGTTGCAGGGTGAAATCGTTGGCGGTCGTGTGGCTGAAAAGCAAGAATAAGAAGCAGAAGTGCATGACGCATTTTGTATTATGCGCCAGATCAGACGTTGAAAAATGGTTCACTGGATTCCCTTTGGTTTGGCTCGTCAGTCCAGCTTATTATCTTGGGGACGAAAGTCTGTTGCAACCTTGGTGTGCAGGAATTGCAATTGATCCGTCAAGCTTGTGTGGAGGATGACGCTTCACCAGCTTTAACGTTGTCGATCATAGTGCCGACAGAAACCAGCGTTTTCAATGCTTGGTTTACCGAAAGGTCACTGTCTCGTGTGTTGGATTTTTCGACAAAAATCAGGCGGCCATTCATGGGTGACGGACTGAAGGGCAGGAAAACGGCCAACGTTTCTCCATCTTGAAAATTGATTTCATCATTGGTAACCAAGCCGAGCTCTTCTCCAGGGAAATCCTGGCATTTGACGAGGACGACCCTTTCAAATAACGCGTCTTCTCCTTCCCCGTAGCCTAAAATCTGTTTTAACGTTTTGTAAAGATTGCCGAGTATTGGCATTTGATCAATCAGGCGATCAAAGGTGTTCCAAATCCAGATGCCGATAAAATTGGAAAAAAACAAGCCGATCAAATAGGTCGAAATCACCGCGATCAGGATTCCCAATCCGGGAAAATAATAGACTTGGTTTTGCAGCCAAGAAGCCGAAACAATACTTTCAAAATAAATAAACGCGACCAAGGTTCCAGCAATGGGCAACAGGGCCACGATCCCGGCCACAAAACATTGCCAGATATGATTTTGCAGTGACTTCATGAGTACGACCGGTTTGGGAAATTGGATAAGGGGTTTGGTCACAGTAAACACTTCTTCGTAAGCCTGTCAACCATCTGCCAAGGCGACGGATGGGCCGTAACTTGTGGAAGCCGTCTGGTGATGGGGCTCGACTTCTGAAAAAATATAAATTCGCAACAACACTAGGAGATGAAAATGGGTGAAAAAATCAACGTGGCAATGGTCGGGCTTGGGTTTGGTTCCGAATTTTTGCCAATCTATCAAAACCATCCGGCCGCAAATGCCTACGCGATCTGTCGAAGAAACGAAAAAGAACTTCACCAAACGGGTGATCAATTTGGAATCGACGTTCGTTATTCGAATTACGAGGATGTGCTGGCGGACCCGCAGGTCGATTTTGTTCACATTAATAGCCCGATCCCCGACCACGCCTGGATGTCGCTAAAAGCGCTGGAGGCTGGTAAGCATGTGATGTGTACGGTTCCGATGGCCACAACGGTGGAGGATTGCCGGAAAATTGTCGATAAGGTTCAGGAGACTGGATTGAAATACATGATGGCAGAAACCGTGGTGTACAGTCGAGAATTTCTTTACATCAAGGAGCTTTATGAAAAAGGAGAGCTCGGCAAGATTCAACACCTCGCGGCTTCGCACCCTCAAGACATGGATGGCTGGCCAAGTTACTGGGAGGAAATGATTCCCATGCACTACGCCACGCACGTGGTCAGTCCCTGCCTTGGATTGACGGATTCTCTGGCTTCCGAAGTGAGCTGTTTTGGGTCGGGGACAGTGAGAAAAGACATTGCCCAAAAGTCGGGAAATTCATTCGCGGTGGAAACGTGTCATATCAAATTTAAAGACAGTGATCTTACAGCTCACATTTGGAGATTTTTGTATGATGTGGCCAGGCAATATCGGGAAAGTTTCGATGTGTATGGGACCCTGAAAAGTTTCGAGTGGTCGTTGGTCGAGAACAAACCCCATGTCATCCATACCGCCAAAAAACCGGAACCAGAAATTCCGGAGGAGGTTGTCGTTCCCGACTTCGCAGACAGGCTACCGGAGCCTATTCGAAAATTCACACTGCCTCAAGAAATTCACGATTCTGAACACCTGTCTTTTATTCAGGGAGGCGGCCACGGGGGATCCCACCCCCATCTGGTTCATGAGTTCATTAGTGCACTGGTTGAAGATCGCGACCCGTGGCCAAACGCTCGGACCAGTGCGAATTGGACATGTGTCGGAATTTGTGCCCACCAATCGGCAGAGCAGGGGGGCCAAGTGGTTGCTTTGCCTGCTTTTACACTTGAATAATTCGTGATTTCTGCCCTCAGTCTATGGGCTTCGGGAAAATCACTCCTGATGGCCACGCTGTCACGCTGGTCAAGGGACTTTCGTAGAAATGTCTATTCGAGCAGGGATAGGCTTGCGATACAATTGAATTCAGATTTAACCTCAGGAAAACTCAAGATGAAGATGCCAGTCGTGAATGCAGTTTCGCTGTGTGTGATATTAATGACTTCCGGGCTTTGGGCTCAACCCAATTCAATGAGCCCGGAATTGTTGTGGAAACTCGGCCGATTAGGGGCGGCGACACTTTCTCCAAATGAGAAAGTAGTCGCCTACACCGTTCGTCATTACCAATTGAAGGAGAACTCCGGTCGAAGCACGCTTTTTGTGAAGCCACTGGATCAGGAAACGACGATCACGCCCGCGAGCCAATGGAAGGCGATCGGGTCCTTGGACTGGATCAACATTAAAGGCGAGCACCATTTGGTTTTTGAGGGAATGCGTGGCGATGAAAAACAGCCGGCAATGCAGGCCTGGATGCTCAAGCTTTCCGATCTCACGTTAACTCAAATGACGAATTACCCGGGAGGAATTGCCAATCTCAAAGTGTCTCCAACGGGCAAGCATATCGCCTTCACGATGGATGTAAAAATGGATGCTACGGTCAACGAGTTATACGCTGACCTGCCTTTCGCGGACGCCCGAATCATCGATAGTCTGATGTACCGTCACTGGAACCAATGGCATGATTATGCCTACTCGCACTTGCACGTGGCACCGGTTGACGGAAACGGAAAAGCGGGTGCAGCCAAGGACTTGATGAAAGGGATTCGGGCAGATTGCCCAGTTCCGCCGTTCGGAGGTTCCGAGCATTTCAATTGGGCACCAGACGGTAAGGAGTTGGCCTACACAGTAAAAATTGACGAAAAATGGGCGGAAACGACCAATAGTGATGTTTACACCATCAACGTCGAAGGAGGCGAGCCTCGAAATATCTCCCAGGGCCGACCGGGCTATGATAACGAGCCCGTTTATTCGCCGGATGGGAAGACCATCGCATTCGGTTCAATGCCTAGGGCCGGGTTTGAGGCCGACCGCAATCACATCATGGTTTATGACCGGGCCCGAGGCAGCTTGGCCGATGCCACCATGGAATTGGATCAGACCACTCACGGCAAGCATTATCTGCCGGGGGGTGGATTTGCCTACACATCAGAGCACCTGGGGACCAACCAGGTTTTTGCCGTCGATTCTGTTTACGGTGTCTCTCAAGACACTCGCTACGGAAAACAGTTGTCGCAGGGGCGCTACAATTTCAGCTTAATTCAAATTTTGGACAAGGGAAAAAAAGGGCTTGTTTCCTACATGAATATGTTGAGGCCCAAGGAATTGGGGATTTTAGATTTCCAAACTCAGAAATTGACTCCGCTTTCAGATATCAACGGCGAAATTTACAAAACGCTTCAACTGCCAAATATTGAAGAACGTTGGGTAACTGCTACCGACGGCAAAAAAATTCATTGCTGGGTGATTTATCCGCCCAATTTCGATCCCCAAAAAAAATGGCCCCTGTTATTGTATTGCCAAGGTGGCCCCCAGGGTCAAATTGGACAATGGTTTTCTTTTCGGTGGAATTTCCATTTGATGGCAGCCAAGGGGTATGTCATCGTGGCACCCAATCGCAGGGGATTACCCGGTTTTGGCCAGGCCTGGAACGATCAGATCAGTGGTGACTGGGGAGGGCAAGCCATGAAAGACTTGTTGTCAGCCTCCGATGAAATGGCGAAAGAACATTACGTTGATTCTAAGAAGATCGGAGCGATCGGAGCGAGCTTCGGAGGCTATACCGTTTACTGGATGATGGGTAATGCGGCCGAACGTTTTGCTTGCATGATTGCCCATTGCGGCGTCTTTAACCTAGAGTCCATGTATGGATCGACTGAAGAATTGTTTTTTGTGAACTGGGACTTGGGGGGGCCCTATTGGAAGAGCGATGCAATCCAGCAAGACTACCATCAGTTTTCTCCCCATCGCTTTGTGAAAAATTGGAAAACGCCCTTGTTTGTCATTCATGGTGAAAAAGATTTTCGAGTTCCCATTACTCAAGGGATGGAAGCTTTTTCAGCGGCACAAGTTCAAGGTGTTGAGTCTCGGTTTTTGTATTTCCACAATGAAGGACACTGGGTCCTCGGACCTCAGAATGGGGTGCTTTGGCACCGCCTCTTTTTTGATTGGCTCGATAAGTACCTGAAAAAATGATCGTCGCACAAAATCATGGCAGCCCGTTGCGAGTGGGTCTCGTCTGGTGTTGCACCGGACTTTTGGGATGTTTGGCGAGTGCTCTGCATGCCCAGAAACCTCTTGGAACTATCAAGCATGGTTACATTCAATCCGGGGAAGTGCGGATTCATTATGTGACCCAAGGACAGGGCCCCTTGGTAGTCATGGTGCATGGGTTTCCAGATTACTGGTACAGTTGGCGAAAACAAATCCCTGTTTTGGCACAACAATTTCAGGTGGTCGCAATTGACCAGCGTGGGTACAACCGCAGCGGCCACCCTCAAGGCGTCAGGCAATACACGATGGAAAAATTAGTGGGCGATCTCAAAGCGGTCGTGGATCATTTCCCCCAAAACAAGGCGGTGATTGTTGGGCATGATTGGGGGGGAG
>JAZABE010000214.1:0-5216 GCA_036137535.1 Planctomycetota bacterium
ACCCTCAATGTAACTTTTTTGTTCAAAAGTTCGAATGCGGCTGGATCGAGACTGGCTGAAAAGAAAATTCCAACTCATGGCGTTCAAGTCATTGAATCACTACCAACCGGCCAATTGCGTCCCAAAATCGATAATAAATAAAGGAAATCTTTCCAACCTCAAGCGGTAGGCTCGCTGCTGATTGGCTGACCACCTAAACTACCTTAAACTGCTCTTATCCAAATCTGAATCAATTCAAAATAGACTCGAATGCCTTTATTTGACCGCGTGCTGATCGTTGGAACGGGTTTCATGGGAAACGCGTTGGCCAATGCTTTGTTCGATAACCAACTGGCCAATGCGATTATTGGCGTCGAACCTGAAGAGAAGCACCGCTACCAGGCAAAATCCAACAACTGCTACCAAGACATCTTTTCCAATTTGTCACAAGTTGTTGCCATTCCTGAAGTTACAATCATTTGTTCACCGGTCGAAACGGTTGTCGAAACAGCCTGCAAACTGTTACTTCAATTTCCAGAGAGCCTCGTTAGCGACATCACGAGTGTCAAATCCATGGTAGTCTCTGGCGTGCAAAACCGGGCGCCCGCACACTGTTCCAGGTTTATCGGTGCCCATCCGATTGCCGGCAGCGACCTTTCAGGCCCAGTTACCCCCCCGGATTCAATCTTTACCGGGCGAATTTGCGTTTTAACACCGTTGCCCCAAAATCCTGAACCCGCGGTCAACAAGATTAAAAGCCTTTGGCAAGCGATTGGAAGCAAGACCAAGCAGATGTCCTGTGAACAACATGATGAATTTCTCGGAATGACCAGCCATTTGCCTCACGCCATTGCGTCAGCACTTTCAGCAGCACTAAGCCAGGGCGAGTTGGAATATTGTGGGACCGGTATTCTGGACACAATTCGAATCGCACGAAGCAACCCGCTTTTGTGGAAACAGATTTTTGTTCACAATCGAGAATCTGTTCTGAATGCAATGGATCGCTTTCAGGCACTTTTTGACGATTTTCGAAATTCATTAGAAAACAATTCCACCGAGGATTTGTTTTCTATTCTGGAAAAAGGACAACAGAATCGAGATGCTCTGGGAAATTGATATTCATCCGGCTGACGGGCAGCCAGACCTCGTCGCAAACTCAATCCGCAGCGGTGCCCCCGACCTGGGATTGGCGGATGAATTCCAAATCCGCACCGCCCGTGGGTACTTGATTGAAGGCGACTTTAGCCAACGCCAAATTGAGGATATGGCCAAGCGACTTTTTGCAGACCCTGTGGTCGAAAAAACCGTCGTAGGCCAAGTCGGCCATTCAACGTTTGACCATCAGGACCACTCCACCCAGGTGATCCACGTGTTGCCAAAACCGGGTGTGACTGATGCAGTTGCCGAAAGTGCTGCCAGGGCAATGGCTGAACTGGGCTTGCCCGCAACGGGGATTCGGACATTTAACAAATTCTGGATTTCCAACTTGGACCCGCCCCAAATCGATTTTTTGTGCGACAAGCTCCTGGCGAATGATTCGATCGAAGAAGTTCGCCGAGGCTCGCTGGCACTGAAAGAACTGGGGCATGGCGAAGCCTACCAATTTGAGCTCCAGTCCGTAGATTTCAAAGAGGCCGACGAAGAGGCCCTACTGAAAATCAACTCAGAAGGCCAGCTAAGCCTGAATCTCGAAGAGTTAAAAACCATCCAAGAACACTATCTCGAATTGGATCGTGAACCCACGGACATTGAGCTCGAAACAATCGCTCAAACCTGGAGCGAACATTGCAGTCATAAAACACTTGCGGGACGAATCGAGTACACCGACGAGAATGGAACCCAATTTTTCGAGAACATGTTGAAAGAAACCATCTTTCATTCAACAGTTGAACTCCAGGAACAATTTGGTGAAAACAACTGGTGTGTCAGCGTTTTTAAAGATAATGCTGGTATCGTTGATTTTGATGACCAGTACAACATTGCATTTAAAGTCGAAACCCATAACCGACCTTCAGCAATCGAACCGTACGGGGGTGCCAACACGGGCATTGGCGGGGTGATTCGGGATACCTTGGGGACTGGCCTTGGAGCAAAACCCATTTGCAACACGGATGTTTTCTGTTTTGCTGATCCAAATCTTCCGGCAGAACAAGTCCCAGCAGGAGTCCTCCACCCTCGCCGGGTCATGACGGCTGTCGTTGCAGGGGTACGGGATTACGGAAATCGCATGGGGATTCCAACGGTTAACGGTGCCATTTACTTTGATCCCCGTTATCTCGGCAACCCGTTGGTTTTCTGTGGTAACGTGGGGATTCTTCCCAAGGATAAATCGTTCAAGGAACCTAAACCGGGCGATCAAATCATTTCCATCGGAGGAAAAACAGGCCGGGATGGAATCCATGGTGCAACATTCAGTTCCGATACGCTAAATACAGAAAGCGAAAAGGTCTCCGGTGGTGCAGTTCAAATCGGAAATGCAATTACCGAAAAGATGGTGACTGATGTACTGCTCCAAGCCAGAGATTTAAACCTATACAATGCCGTGACTGATTGTGGTGCAGGAGGTTTTTCCAGTGCCGTTGGAGAAATGGGGGAGGAAATTGGGGCTGAAGTCTGGCTTGAAAAAGCTCCACTGAAATACGACGGCCTGACTTACACGGAAATCTGGATTTCCGAAGCGCAGGAACGAATGGTCTTTGCCGTACCCCCAGAAAACGTCGAGAAAATGATTGAACTTTGTCAAAGTGAAAATGTTCAAGCCGATGTAATCGGGGAATTTGTTCCGAACAATAAACTCACTTTGAAATACAACAACCAAGTTGTTGGCGAATTGTCAATGAAATTCCTGCATGATGGACGGCCGCCAACCATTCGCAAAGCCGAATACCATCCGCGGGCTGTAAAACCAATTTCCAAATCCTCAACCGACTTTGAGTCCGATTTGAAACGGATCCTGTCGTCCTTAAACGTTGCTTCCAAAGAATGGGTCATCAGGCAGTACGACCACGAAGTCCAAGGAGGAAGTGTGATTAAGCCCTTGTCAGGCATTCACAATGACGGCCCCAGTGATGCTGCCGTCGTCCGACCTCGACTCGACTCCCGAAGGGGCGTGGTGATTTCCAATGGTATGAACCCATATTACGGTGATTTCGATACTTATCACATGGCATCAAGCGGTGTCGATGAAGCAATCCGAAACTGTGTAGCCGTTGGTGCCGATCCTAATCGAATTGCAATCCTTGATAATTTTTGTTGGGGAAACACGGATCGCCCTGAAATGCTTGGTAGCCTGACACGGGCAGCCATCGCTTGCCGAGACATGGCACTTCAATTCAAGACACCGTTTATTTCGGGCAAGGACAGCCTGAAAAATGAATTTGTGGATAATTCCCTAGGCCAACGGATCGCGATTCCGGCAACACTGTTAATCAGCGCAATGGGGCAAATTGACTCCGTCGATCAGTGTGTCACCATGGATCTCAAGAAGCCGGGAAATAAGCTGTTCCAAGTTGGTCTCACCAAGAATGAAATGGGAGGATCGCATTGGTCTCTAGCTCACGGTGAAACCGAGGGAAGCGTACCTACGGTCGACGCACCGTTTGCCAAGCAGCTCTTCGACAAGATGCACCTTGCAATCTCGAATGGGTTGGTTCGGTCTTGCCACGATATGAGTGAAGGAGGCCTGGCTGCCTGCCTTGCCGAAATGGCCTTCGCTGGAATGCTGGGCGCTGTCATCGACATCAGCGATGTGAACTTGAACGACAACGTCACCAACGCCGCACTCGTCAAGCTTTTCTCGGAATCAAATTCCCGATTTGTCTGTGAGATTGACCCGGCAAAAACGGATCTCTTCAAACAACTTTTTGCCGATTTAGAAGTAACTGAAATTGGAGAAGTTGTTTCATCGCCACAACTCCAAATCTCCTGTGCGAACGAGCGCTTGATCGATGCGAACCTTAATGAACTCAAATCGAGCTGGCAACAACCCCTCGCATGGTAAGACCACTTAACTAACGACTAACCTTTTTGAATTTACCGATGGCGAAACCTAAAGCCCTGATTGTTCGAGCTCCCGGAACCAATTGCGACATTGAAACCAAGCATGCGTTTGAGCTCGCCGGTGCAACCGCTGACGTTCTTCACATCAATCGGCTACTGGAAAATCCCGAAATTGGCAAACAGTACCAGGTGCTCTGTATTCCGGGTGGGTTTAGCTATGGTGACGATATTGCGGCAGGAAGAATCTTTGCGAATCAGGTTAGGCTTTTTCTAAAAGACTTGATCCTGGATTATCAATCCAATCAAAAACTGATCCTAGGTATTTGCAATGGGTTCCAGGTTCTGATCAAGTCCGGCGCTCTATTTGAATCTGATGAACAGTTGGCTACGTTAACTTGGAATGAATCAGGCAAGTATGACGATCGCTGGGTCAATTTGGCTGTCGGCAACGAAAACTGCATCTTCCTGGATGGGATTTCCAACCTGTATCTTCCGATCGCACACGCCGAAGGTAAATTCGTGGCGAAAAGCCAACAAACCTTCGAGAAACTCCAATCGGGCCAACAGTTACCCCTTTGCTATTCCCGTGGAACCGCGGGTGCAACGCATGAAAAAATCAATTTTCCAGATAACCCCAACGGATCCATGGGAAATGTCGCCGGAATGTGTGATCCATCCGGAAGAATCTTTGGCTTGATGCCCCATCCCGAACGGTTTGTTGACCGTACCCAACATCCCCATTGGACTCGTGAACCCGATCTCGAAGCAGGTGGTGGGCTAAAAATTTTTGAGAATGCCGTCAATGCCCTGAGTTAATCTGAATCGGCCCGTTAAACGGCCTGAGACTGCCACTGGTCAATTCTCCGCAATTATTCTAAATATTCTGTTTGTTCTCCAAAATTCAAAATCCCGTCCAAAAGCAATTCAATGGAAGCCGGAATCGTTGGTTTACCCAATGTAGGAAAAAGTACTCTCTTTAATGTCCTCACCAGCTCGCAAGGTGCGGAAAGCGCCAACTACCCTTTTTGCACTATTGAACCCAATGAAGGAATCGTAAACGTTCCGGATGATCGCCTGCGAAAGATCACCGAATTTATCGTTCCACAAAAGGTCATTCCCGCCGTTCTGAAATTGGTTGACATTGCCGGAATCGTCAAAGGCGCCAGCCAGGGAGAAGGCTTGGGGAATAAGTTTCTCAGTCACATCCGCGAAGTGGATGCAATCCTACAGGTCGTGCG
>JAZABE010000215.1:0-6716 GCA_036137535.1 Planctomycetota bacterium
CCCTTGAGACGCCTCTGGGAGAGGTTGATTTTTCGATCGGGCTGAACGATTTTGTCGATGATGAAGGTGGTCTGCGTGGAAAAGTCATCTGTTTCAGCGATGTTGATCTGCCGGAAAAACGGCGTGAAGATTTACTTTACACCATGAGGTCGTTGCAGAGTTCTCGAGACATGATCAAGGAACAAAATGAACAACTTAAGATTCTTGCGACGCGTGATCCGTTGACCGATTGTTGGAACCGTCGCTCATTTTTTGAAGAATTTTACGATTTATGGGAAAAAGCCAATCGAGATGGTTTGCCGTTATCGGTCGTAATGCTGGACATCGATCACTTTAAGAATGTCAATGACCACCATGGGCACGCGATGGGTGACGACGTTTTGAAGCAAGTCGCAGCGATCATCCTGAAGTTGAGCCGAGAGGAGGATGTTGTCTGTCGTTACGGTGGAGAAGAGTTTTGCATGTTGTTGCCAGGTGCGAATTTGCGGGAGGCTCGAGGACTTGCTGAAGGTTACCGGAAGAAAATAGAAGAGTTTGAGTTGAAAGAGGTTAAGGTTACGGTCAGCCAGGGGGTCTCGTGTACCATCCTTGGGGGGGGGGAACCGGAAGAACTGTTGGAGCAGGCTGACCAATCGCTTTATGTTGCCAAACGATCTGGACGAAATCGCGTAATCAGTTTCAATGAGGTTCCGGATGGTTTCAGCTTAAAAGCATCGGAAACCAACTCAAGAAAAACCACCCGCGAGAAGGTTGAAAAGCGAATTTCGCCGATCCCTTTTCAGGTGGTCTCTTCGTTGATGTCGGTTTTAAACCACCGTGATCCTCATACTGCAGCACACTGTGTTCGGGTAGCGGATTTGAGCTTTTCACTGGGGCAAGGCTTATTATCAGCCTCGGATTTGTATGCACTGGAAGTCGGTGCCTTGTTGCACGACATTGGCAAGATCGCGGTTCCAGATTCACTCCTGCTCAAACCCGAACGGTTGACTTGTGAGGAAATCCAGAGCTTGAGACGACATTCGCGGATTGGGTGCGAATTAATTGAGGCAGCTTTTCATGCAACACCGGTTGCCGATACCGTTCGGTACGCGGGTTGCTCTTATGCGGGAACGCAAAAATTCCCTGGCATGCTCAAGGGAGAACAGATTCCCGTCAGCGCCAGGATTGTTACTATCGCGGATGCCTACGATTCAATGGTGACGCCTACGGTTTACCGTGAGAAACTTTCACGGGAACAGGCCATTGAGGAACTTTACCGGTGTGCCGGAACTCAGTTTGATCCGGGACTGGTAGAGCGATTTGTCGACTTATTAAAAACCCGACCGGAAATGGAATCTCAGGTGAAGGGTAACGTTCAGTTCACCAAGGATTTGGCGATGCAATTGGCTTGCATTTCGGGACAAATTACGAAATCGTTCGACGAACAGGATTTTGATCTTTTAAGGGCGAATGCCCAGAAACTTGAGGCCGCTGCTCATCAATACGACAACCCGAGATTGAGCAGGATCGCGGAAAAATTGGTGAGCCATTCGAGGTCGGCGGATGGGCAGGAAGTTGAGGTCGGCAAGATCATGGAAGACGTGATCCAGCTCCTGACTCTCTGCCACGTTGCCCAACAGGAATTACTGCAACCGGTTTAGTGGGTGGTTTTAGGTAAGCCGATTCCAGTTCGTTTTTCCGGTGGGACTCATGGGCCTATTTTGCCCCCAGGGTCTCAAGGTTCACTTGTTTTTGAAATTCCAGGTCGAGCGATTCTCCTAGTTGTTTCCATTTTTTAGAGACCTTACTTAAAGATTGCAGTGCAGTTGAATTCCCGTTTAGGAACTGGCGGATTTCAACCGCCAGAATCGATTCATACTCAGCAGACTTTTGATAACGGGGTCGACACATCCAAACCTTGGCCTGGTTTTGCTGTTCTACGATCGTGCAAAACAATTCAGAAAAATGGGCGGAATACTTGGGCGAAATCCAGTCATGGGCTTTGGTCAGGTGACTTGCTCGATAAGGGAATCCTGTTTGCGGGTTTTCCTTGCCGATCAAGCCAGAGAGTTCTTTACCTGAAATCAATGCAAGCCGACGAGTGGCGACACCTGATTGCAATGAGCTTTTGAGGATCGAGCAGCACAACCCACTGGCACCGAGAAACTGGATTCTTGATTCGCTGAACAGGGCTTCATTCCAAGTGTTTTCTGAATAGTTGTATTTTTTGTTTGAACCGGGTAGCAGATAAGCTTCTGCGCCCTCGGTTTTCTTGGCGGATTCTTTTTCCTCAACCGATGGAGGGTGGGGCCAGGTGATCGCCAGAACACATTCGTGGTTGAGAAAAGCTCGTTCGACTTCCCTTGGATCCAGATCACGGTGCTCTGTATGCATCAGTTGGAAGCTGTTTTTTTGCTGGGTCAGAGCTTTCGCGAAAGGAGGGGAATTAACGAGTGGATTCCACGTGGAGTAATCAAAACAAACCGAGTACCGGCCACTGGTCCGAATCGAACTGGCAGTCCGGGCCAATAGAGAAACAGCCTTCCAGTTTTCTTTCAAGGGTTCGATCGCTGGGCTAAAACGGCCTAAATTGGAAATCGATTTGAGCTGCTTGTTTTTTTTAAGGGTTGCCAGCTGCTGGCAGACGTTCTCATATTCAGCCCAGGTTTGGGGGACCGACAGCCCGTTTGCGTCCAGTAGATTACGATGGCAAAGCAGCATGTAAGAACTGACACCCAGCGAAGTCGCGTAATAGGTTTTTTGATGGATTCCAAACATCCTCCTTTGGTTTCTCAGAACATCGCTGAGGCGATAAGGAGTGGAGTCGACGACATAGCTAGGTATTGGGCGTAACAGTTCTTTTTGGAACAGGTCTCCAAAAGCATTAGGAGGATAAAGAACGAGATCACCCGGAATGGGATCAGCAACAAATTCGGAGACGGATCGTGATTCGAAATTTGGCGTTCCCAGGTCCAGCGATTGAAATTTTTTGGCCAAAGTGGATTTCAATTCGGCATGAGTACTTTTGTTTGATTCGAGAAAAACAATGGTGACCGGATGGGTGTCTCTGACCTCGGAGGTGTTTTCTTCATCAATTCGGTCTTTTTTTGCCTCTTGATTGCAACCGGATAAGCAGATCCCGGAAAGGATCAAGCCCAAAAATGCATTTCGAAATTGGTGAGTCATGTTAGAAATTTGAATGACAGAAAATCAGATTCTCGTATATTACGGGACACCCACAATAGCTTGTTCTCGAATTGACAACTAAAATTGCTAAATTGCGTAATTAATTTGAACCGGTAACGCGATTGCGGACAACCACGATTTCACTTCCTTTTAAGACTGGAGTAAAGGCATCAAATTATGGCTTATTTCCTTGGTGTAGATATTGGGACCTCGGGTACAAAGACGATCTTGATCGACGAGAAAGGGAATATTCTGGCCGAATCGTCATCGGGTTATCCGTCTTATCATCCCAGGCCCCTGTGGAGTGAACAGGACCCGGAAGATTGGTGGCAAGCTACTGTCAAAACAGTTCGCAGTGTCGTGAAAAAGGCCAAGGTGAAACCGGCTGACGTTAAGGCAATTGGACTTTCAGGCCAGATGCACGGTTCTGTTTTTCTGGATTCCAAGAACAGGGTTTTGCGAAAAGCACTTCTTTGGAATGATCAAAGAACGGCTGCTGAATGTGATGAAATCGAGGAAAAGGCCGGTGGTCGCAAAAAACTGATCAAAATGGTTGCCAACCCGGCGTTGACCGGTTTCACTGCACCCAAAATTCTCTGGCTGCGGAATCACGAGCCCAAGAAATTCGACAGACTCGCTAAGGTTTTATTGCCTAAGGATGACGTCAGGCGAAGGCTGACCGGGGAATTTGCGACTGATGTCAGCGACGCCAGTGGCATGCTGTTGCTGGATGTCAAGAAGAGAGACTGGTCAAAAACTTTACTTTCCAAGCTTGAACTGGACACATCGCTGTTTGCCAAATGCTATGAGTCTGAAGAAGTGACTGGTCATTTGACACCCGCCGCCGCCAAGCGATTGGGGCTGACAACGGATTGTGTTGTGGTCGGTGGTGCGGGAGATTGCGCGGCAAATGCCGTAGGAACGGGGGTGGTCAAAAGCGGTGTGCTTTCGACATCGATTGGAACATCGGGAGTGATGTTTGTTCACTCCGATAAGATGGAAGTGGATCCTGAAGGCAGGCTCCATACGTTTTGTCATGCGGTCAAGGGAAAATGGCACATGATGGGCGTGACCTTGACGGCCGGAGGTGCGTTGGAGTGGTTCGTCCGGAATCTGTGTTCCGGCTTGGGTAAAAAGGTGGACCCCTATTCAGTATTGAACCGCGAAGCCGAAGGCATTCCGGCGGGAAGCGAAGGGCTTAACTTTTTGCCATACCTGGCGGGCGAAAGGACACCGCATGCAGACCCGGATGCCCGAGGGAGTTTTGTCGGAATTACGCTGAAACACGAGCGAGGCCATGTTGCCAAGTCCATCATGGAAGGGGTGACATATGCCATGCGGGATAGCCTGGAAATTATCAAAGGTATGGGCGTTCCCGTGAAACAAATTCGGGTTTCAGGAGGCGGGGCCAAGAGCCGGCTTTGGCGACAGCTTCAGGCAGACATTTTTGGGCAGAACGTGGTCACGATCAATGCTGAACAGGGCCCCGCGTTTGGAGTTGCATTACTGGCAGCTGTCGGTGCCGGAGCCTATCGAAATATCGAAGAAGCCTGTGCCGCGACGATTAAAGTCAAAGACAAAACGACGAAAAACTCAAAAAACAAATTGGCCTACGATCAACGGTTCCCGCTCTACCAGCAGCTGTATCAATCGTTGAAGAACGATTTCAAGACGATTTCAAGCATCGAAGGCTGAAGCGAAAGCTTGAGAGGTTTAGAGACCGATGATTTCGCACGAATCGGCTGTTGATTTTTTGAGCCGGTCGTAGATGTCATCGACTGCTTCACTGAAGGAAGCCTCGGTGAATGACAGGTTGATGTATTTAAGTTTGTCGAGTTGGTACAAGTTGCTGATTTCCTTGTCGGAAATTTTGGTCGAACCGATGTGCAGCCAAGTTAACTGCTTCATTTGTTGCAGGTTTGCCATGCAGTTGTCGGTGATTTGAGTCGCATCCAGGTTCAACCGAACCACTTTTTGCATTTTCGCGACCGCTGCAACTGTGCCATCGCTGACTTTGGTAGACCATAAATTTATATCTTTCAGTTTTGGAAGTCCGACCAGTTGTTCCATCCCAACATCGGTTGGTCCGGGAGACGAGCATTCACTTAGGTCAAGGATTTCGAGTTCATTCATCTTGCCGATGTACTTCAGTGCTTCGTCAGTAATATTGGTATCTCGTAGAACCATCTTTTTCATGTTGGTAGCTCCCGTCAGTTGCATGATTCCAAAATCGGAAACCGCCGTTCGGGCGAAAGAGACTTCTTTCAGCTTGGTCAAACCATTGACGGCGAACATCCCCTCGTCGTCGATGCGTGTGTCATTCATCCCTAGGACTTCCAGATTGGAAATTTTGCCAATCGACTCTAATCCCTTGTTGGTGATGCCTTTACCCCAAACTTTCAACATCTTGAGTTTGGGAAGATTTTCAAGGTGCCCCAAGCCGGTATCGGAAACCTTGTTGCAGTCCGTGAGATCGAGGGCGACTAATGTTTTCAGGTTTTGCAGATGTGCCAGTCCTACATCACCCACTTTGGTTTGTCCGACACGGATTTGTTGAAGATTTGGAAACGTTGCCAAGATCGCCATCGTCGCGTCGTTGACACTGGTTCGTTTCAATTGGAGATAGGCCAGTTGCTTCAGTCCTGACAGTTTTTTCAGGCATTCGCTGTTGGTTCCCGAAACCGAAGTTTCCAGCAGTCGAAGATTTGGCAGTTTTGACAAGATATCGAAGGTTGCGGGGTTGATTGATGGACCGGTTAAATACACTTCCTGGACCGACTTGAAATTTTCCAAAGGTTTCAGTTGATCATTGGTGAAGGATTCAACGTTTAGCATGTCGAATGAAACAACATTACCCCGGTCGTTTCTTTTGATGACAGCGCCGAGTGCTTGAAGTTTTTTGATACCGTTAATCTCGTCGATCTGGGCTTTGAGTCTCTGGATCTCCGCCCGCAGTTTATCAGACTCCATGACCGCATTTTTTCGTCGGTCATCGGCAGCATAGGCGGCTTTTTGTTTCTGTGCAGCGTCTTCACGGTACGCGTCAGCACGTCGCTTCTGCTGGGTTAACTGGTGTCGCAGGGATTGTTTTTCCTGATCATTACAACCGGATAACCCGATCGTAGATCCCAAAAAGAACAACAAGAACCAGCCGGAAAATCGGGAACAGGTGAACAATCTATTCAATGGAAACAGCATTTTATTCTTTACACGGCAAATTCGCCGTCTTTAAACTTTTGAAACGGAACTACTCTATTGAATTTGGAAAGAATTCATTACGCAAGGTGGCAAAGCCAGAATCTAAACCAAACACCCTGCATTTATAGGGAATGGAACCCTTTTTTTCAGTCCCAAAAACATTACCGGATTGGATTTTGAAGCCCTTTTAGCGTAGGGATCAAGGCGTTCGGGCGCAGAATGTCGCCGGATGTAGCGGATGTATCAATTTCGAACGTAAAAAACTTTTTGAAAGACAAAAGGTTGGAAGGATCCGATTCAAACCCGATGTGATATTTACATCCGACGCGATTGCAAAGGAGTGTGGAGTTGAG
>JAZABE010000216.1:0-1728 GCA_036137535.1 Planctomycetota bacterium
TCCCTGGCCAATTGTTCATCATCCGGCAATGCTTCGGGCTGTGATGCATCCAGCAACCCATTGGACAGGTGATAACTCACTCGATCCGCCTCAAATTGGCAACGGGAATATTCCACGATTCTCCGGAAAAGGCAAGGATCGCTAACGGCCGTTACTCTTAAAGCTTCCAAGTAACTGGTTCCGGCTGTTTTCACATGAAACAAGCCCCGCGTGGCCTTGGCAAACGATTCATAAATCGAAATCTTATCAGACCCTGAATGTAAGCTTAATTTATAACCGCCTAAAACTCGGGCAACGGAAGCGTGGGCAACCAGCGTTTGGTCAAACTGGGTTCGGTCACCAAAAAAATCAATA
Organism: Planctomycetota bacterium; assembly: GCA_036137535.1. Classification (GTDB taxonomy): domain Bacteria; phylum Planctomycetota; class Planctomycetia; order Pirellulales; family Pirellulaceae; genus JABAAE01. Next base: position 355 of record JAZABE010000216.1, read on the forward strand.
CCTTTTTCAAAATTCCCGAAAAAACGGGGTGCCACGCTTACCAAGGGTAAACCTGCGTTTTTCAGCTGTCGGGCAAACACCCAATGCTCCAACGGTGTGGTGGGTTGATCCGTTTCATCGATACTCAACTCGATTTCAACTTCGCGTTCTTCCTGTTCTGCCTGCTCCACAATATACCGACCCAATTGAGTAGAATGCTCGATCGCACGGCCATACTTTAAAGCACATCGCATTAAGTTAAGTTCATCCAACGCAATCGGTTGGCCAATGTCTAATTCGATTTTTTCTCCACGATATTCTGAGATCCATAAGGGCTTACATTTCAATGCCTCAAAACGCCTAATCACCTCGTCGGCAGAATAATGATTGGCTTCGTCATCTACATAATCGGATGGATCAATCGTAAAAAAGGTAAATCCGGCCGCCATGACCGTATCCACATCCCGGATTGTTTTCAGGTGATCCCCATCAGCACCGCGAACTCCCTGATACCCCAGTGAGGCAAGGGAACGTTCGGAATCTTGAAGGACTTGTACCGGGGTTCGACCAGTACGCACCATTTCCCGGATCGATTGCTGGGCAAAGATCCCCTTAAGGGGTCCCCCAAATTCCTGCAGCGCTAAACAATGCCCGGCAGTCGCATTTCCCAATCGATCTCCAAAACCAAAAGAGGGCGTTTTGCCTAAGACACAAATCATGGCCTTATCCTTAAAGAAATGTTGAAGGTTGGCTCAAGTCCAGTGCCGCGAGCGAAAACCTATTCCTCGGATTGACTTTCAGGCGAAACACCGTCTTCCGCTTTTTCGCCCGGACTCGTTAAAGCTGACGGTCCCTCTGGGGCGGGGACCGGTGCGTCCTCAGTATTATTCGCCTCTTCTTCCGGAGGGACCCGAACCACGGCCGTCAGTGTATCACTTTCGTCCAACTTCATAATCCGGACACCCTTGGTGTTCCTACCGACGATTCCAATTTCATTGACCGCGACCCGTTGAATTTTACCGCGGGATGTCATCATCAGGATTTCATCCGCGTCATCAACCCGAACAATTCCAATCACACGACCATTGCGGCCCCCGGCTTTAATGTCTCGCAGACCCTTACCGCTTCTTCTTTGACAACGGTAACGCGCAGTACCCGACGTTTCATCCGCCGGTTCATCACCCCCATCGGAAACCGAGGACAATCCGAAACGCGTTCGCTTGCCAAAACCATTTTCACAAACCGTTAACAACGTCTGTTCCGGTTCCGCAACGACCATCCCAACCAGCTCGTCATCTCCAGTTAAGGTAATTCCTTTCACGCCACTGGAATTTCTACCGGTAGGACGGGCATCTTCTTGGTTAAAACGAATTGCCATTCCGTTGGCCGTTGACA
>JAZABE010000217.1:0-1709 GCA_036137535.1 Planctomycetota bacterium
TTGTTTCTCCTTTTCGACGAAAATCGAATTTTGGTTTTTTCTTGGCAATTCGTATCAAGCCAACCAGCTGGACTTCCCGATCCTTCGCAAGAGCACGGTTGAGGAATTTGAATTCCCAGTTTGGGCGACCCGAAACGTATAAAACCCGATAGGGTCCGCCGCCCCGGTCGACGACAACGGTTTGGGAATTGTTCTGGAGTGTTGCTTCACTCAGCGGCTGATCGTTTAGAATTCTCTGGAAATCTTCTTCGTAGGACGCCGCAACGGTGTAGAACCGGATTCCTTCTCGGTCCGGTTTAACCTTAAATGTGACCTGCTCAGTTTTCTCTATTTCCACCTTTTGGGTTTCAACGACGTTACCGGTTTCATCAAGTAATTCTGCAAGCACGAGTTTGGGTTGAGGGGAACGGCTGTTGACCTGGGCGGTGATTCGCAGTGGCGCCGCCTCAAAGTTCGATTGGGTAACGGAAACCCGGGTGACTTCGAGATCTGGGATTTCGTCTTCATTGCCCAGGATGACCGGGTAAATTGGCGGCAATTTAGCCAGTTTTGAATTCTGCTTGAGGTGGTCTGTCGTGTTTCCATCGGTAAAAAAAAGAACACCCGCCACCGGTTGGTTTTCCAGTCTTTTGGCGACAGTCGCGAGGCCAGTATTCAACCTTGATTCCAGGTCTTCAAAAACGGCGGGTTGAAATGAGTCAACACTTTGAAGTTTAGTCCCGATCCAATATTTTCTCGTGTCAAATTCTTGTCCCAGTCTTGCCAGCCAAGATTTTTGATCTTTCAGTAAACTAGAGAGCTTATCTCCCCGGGTTAATGTGGAATCCCGATTTTTGATGTTTAAGCTCTGAGAACGGTCAGCCAAAACCACAAAAATGTTTTCACCGGGTGTCGGTCGGGTTCCCCGGATAAGCGGTTCGAGTAAACAATAGGTCAGGATTCCAAATCCGGTCAACTTCAGCGCAATACACAGTCCACGCGTGATTCCTTCCGCCTGAGACTGTTGCCAATAAGTTCGGATCAAGAGTACGGCGAATCCCGCCCCAATGATCAGCATTGGAATCAAGAGTTGGGGTTGGCCGAGGATATAGGTCGTGTCTGTCACAGATTGCCGTTTGGAAAGCGAGAAAGCTGCATCTCCCACTATAAAGGCTTGCCTGCCAAAATACAGTCGTAGAGGCTGGGGTTTTGAGAATCCCGGTAGGGGTGCAGTCGAATGGGTCAGGAAAGGATTATCGGGGTCTACTCGCATTAAGGCCATGAACTGTGAATCCATGGCATTGGGCTCTCGGAACTCGACCGGCAGAGCTGGGAAAAGGGGGGCCTTGTTTCAAGGGAATTCGTGGGGTCTACCCGATGACTGGGGTGAAAAGTCAGCCAGGTTTTATCGCATCGCCAGTTTCTTCAGGATTTCGACACCTTGATCCAGCTGATTGTCACTGGCGGCATACGAGATGCGAAAATGGGTATCCTGATGACTGAAAATTTTCCCGGGAATTACCAAAACGTTGTGCTCAATGGCTTTTCGGACAAATTCTTCCCCATTTCCCCAAGGCAGCTTGGGAAAGACATAGAAGGCGCCATTGGGTGTAGCAATTTCGTAGTGTTTGGCCAGTCCATCGACCACGAAGTCACGTTTGTTTTTGTATTGGGCTACAAGAGGGGAAATATCGGTTTCCAATGCCGTCGCTCCAGCGATTTGGACTGGA
>JAZABE010000218.1:0-1387 GCA_036137535.1 Planctomycetota bacterium
TTCTGCATCATGTGTGAAAAAGTGGTGATAAAAATGTTCAAGTTGGTGCCCCTGCCCAACGTCAAACGTACTCAAAAGCCCACCGGGTTGCCCGGAACCTTCGTACAAATCTATGCTTTGGCCTTGCTTGGATAACAAAAATGCCAACGATAAACCGGTTGCCCCTGCACCAATAATCGTGGTTTTCATCAGCCAGCTTTACGCACAGGGAATTCTGGATTCATCGCAGGCGTCTCTTTCTTGGGAACGTCTTCACGAGAAAGCTTCACTATAAAACTTTCCTGGGGACCTTCTACCAAATCACTGACTATGGCTGTCGGCCGCTGGCTGGCCATTTCAAGCGTCCGCCCAACATAGACACCAACCAAGCCAATTGCGATTAATTGAATCGCCGTGAATAACCCCATGACCGATACCAGGCCCACAGTGCCCAGGTTGTCACTCCAAAAACCGGCGCCCCACCACGACAGCACCAACGCGGCCACCGCCAGCAAAACAGACACACCGCCCATCAACACGCCAGCCCAAGCGATCCCTTTCAAGGGCTTACTGGAGTAAGAAAACAATCCGTTTGTGGCAAGTTCAAACAGTTGCTTCAACCGGTACTTCTCAACTCCAGCGGCTCTTGAGTCTCTTTCGTATTCATAGGCCGTTTGTTGGAATCCGACCCAGGCCCGCGCTCCCCGAATGAAAGGATTGGGCTCACGAGCTAATTGCATCGCCTGAATCACTTTGCGGTCCATCAAGCAAAAATCACCGGCGTCGAGCGGGATTCTCACATCGGCCACTTTGGCAAGAATCCGGTAGAAACTCGCATAGGCAAAGCGTTTCAAAAAACCTTCTTTGCGTTTACGCCGCACCCCGTAAACCACGTCGGACCCACACTCCCACAGGTGTATGAACTCCTCGATCAATTCCGGAGGATCCTGCAAGTCGGCATCGATGACGAACACTGCCTCGCCAGTGGCCCGGGACAAGCCTGTCCAAAGAGCTTTTTGGTGTCCAAAGTTCCGGGCAAGCCGCACCGCCTTCCAGTATGGGCGGGTCTGTGCAAAGGCTTTTAATTGTGGCCAAGTCGAATCCGTCGATCCATCGTCCACAAGAATAATTTCAAAGTCGATTCCTTCGATTTGAGGCAAATGGATCAAGCGATCATAAAGCAGAGGTAAAACCTCGGCCTCGTTGAAACAAGGCACGACTATGGAAACCGTTTTTGACACCTGAAATTCATCCTTGAATTTGGGTCATTCCGCGGTTACGACTCGGGCACGACCATCGTAGACCGGTGTAACCAAAACACCAAACTGAGTAGATTTTGGTTTTTCCCAACGGTTGAGGCAAGAGCAATTTCTGACCTTCGAACCACCTCGAAGTACCGACTTCCCCC
>JAZABE010000219.1:0-1831 GCA_036137535.1 Planctomycetota bacterium
GATCTTGAACTGTCCGTAAAATACACTTGCGGATACTGGTATTTCTTCGGCATCATTCTGCTGGGTAGATTCAAACCGCCGTTCTAGGTCACGTGTGATTGTGATTCCCTGTGCTTTGATTTCATTGATCGCCTCGGCCGAATTTTTTCCGGCTGTCATGAGGTTTTCCACCTGCCTGATTCGGTTCTGAAACTGCTTTGCGTCCAGATAGAGAATAGTGAAATAAATCAAATAGCTGAAAAGAAAGACGACACCCATCCACCACTGAATCGCTTGTTGATAAAGAAATGCGATGAGTATGATTTCCATGGCGACAAACCAGGCTCCGTCGCGCGTAATTACTCGCTGGTCGACGTCGATTGTGGGCCTGGATTTTCGGTAGTAGGAGATGAAAATGGCACAGATCGCCGGAATGAGAATCATGTTGTAGACTGCGCTCCCGGCACAGGTTGCGATCGTTGCTTTAAATCCATCTCCGGTTAATGTGGGAAAACTTGTGGGGGCACCTCCGGCAGTAACGACCAAAACAAAAAAGACACCCGTGAAAAGCTCGGGCATGGAACTGGCAATCGCGTCCAGCGTAGCACCCCGAACGGAACCCGGTAATCTTAGGGCATGTCCAATATATTGGGCGGCATCAGCGAACGGATTGCAAGATTGCCAGATCACGATAGAAACCAGCACGGTTTGCAGAAGCAGGCAAGCGATGGCAAAGATTGCGTTGTCCAGCGAGTACCAGAAGTAGCCTGTGATCGTACAGGCAATCACGGTTGCGACCGTGATCTTAATGGAAATTGACGAATTTGTTTTTTGATTTTCGGGCATTTATCGAATGTTTTTCACCCAAACCAATGCGAAAATGAGGACTGGCTATTGTATCCACTTCCCCTGCAACAAAATACCGTAAAATCATTCAGATTAGGTGTTGTCGGTAATCCATCGACTGCTGACTTGGCAATTCCAATGAACGCTAACGAACTTTCCAACGAAGAAAATTGAAAACCAGGGATTATGAATTCGATCTTGTGGTGGTCGGTGCAGGACATGCAGGCACCGAGGCTGCCATGGCTGCTGCGCGAATGGGGATGAGGACAGCGCTGCTGACCACGAATCTGGATACCGTTGGTCAAATGAGTTGTAACCCGGCGATTGGGGGAGTCGCCAAGGGCCATCTTGTAAGAGAAATCGATGCACTGGGCGGCCTGATGGGTAAAGCCATCGATGCTACAGGGATTCAGTTCCGCATGTTAAATCTTCGTAAAGGGCCCGCCATGCACAGTCCGCGAGCTCAAGCGGACAAGAAAGGCTATCAAAACTACGTCAAGAATGCGGTTGAATTACAGGAGAATCTTTGTTTGCGACAGGAAGTCGTTGAATCGCTGGTTTACCGGGATTTCGACGCCAGCGTAGAAGGAGGGATTCCTCCAAACCGTCCGGCCAAAAAAATTGTCGGTGTCAAGGTGCTGGGTGAATCCTGTTACCGGGCTCAGGCGGTTATTTTGACAACGGGAACTTTTTTGTCGGCGCTGATTCACACCGGGGAAGCTAAGATGCCAGGCGGTCGGGCAGGGGAGGGCACCAGTCGTGGAATCAGTGGATCCCTTGAACGGCTCGGGTTTCGCTTGGACCGTTTCAAAACGGGTACGCCACCTCGACTCAATGCGAGGAGCATCGATTTTTCCAGAACAGAAGAACAGCCTGGTGATGAGACCCCTCAACCATTTTCCTTTATGACCAACTCGTTTCGCGTGGACCAGGTACCTTGTTTTATTACCTATACCAACGAAAACGTGCATGAACTCATCAGGAGCAATCTTGAACGAGCCCCGAT
>JAZABE010000220.1:0-1726 GCA_036137535.1 Planctomycetota bacterium
CCGATGGATTTACACCATTCGGATAACCCGCCAAGCCATCCGCAACTTTTATCTCTCATGGGGCAACACTTTGCTAACAACAACTACGACATCAAGTGGTTGATTCGACAAATCGCCTTATCGAGAACGTACCAGCGCACGGGCACAATAACACCTTCGGTTGCTAATGCCAAGCGACATGAATATCGAGTTTTTTCAGAAAAGCCTCTAAGTGCCGAGCAGCTCATGTGGAGCATGCTCACCGCCACGGGGCAATTAAATCTCATTCCGACACAAACCACGACAGATGGGTCCGATTCCACCGAAACCCAACAAGAGCACTTGGATGAATCGATCGATGGCATCCGTACAGATTTCTTGGATGCCTTTGCCAATCCTCCACGTGAGCCGGAAACTGAATTTGCCCCATCCGTTCGCGGGGCTCTTTTTGTGCTAAACGGGCCACGAGTACTGTCCTGGCTCCCAGCAAAACCGGGCAATCTTGCCGACCTGCTCAACAAACAGGACCGAGAATATGCGGACACCTTGTACCTGGCAATTCTCTCTCGCAAACCAACACTCAAGGAAACCAACCATTTCAATCAATACATCGCCTCGCACTCAGATAAGACAAAAGCGATCGAGCAGGCGATTTGGGCCTTACTCGCATCTAATGAATTTGCCATCAACCACTAAGCATTTAATATGTCCAGCCACCAAGCAACCAATCCGTTTTGCAAACCCGTTGAACACACTTTGTCACGGCGACATTTGCTGGGTGCCGGAGCTGCCGCCAGTGCCATTGGGCTCGGAGGTCTGGGCGGACTCGTTCAGCAGCTCGTCGCGGAACAAATGCAAGAAAAAGAAAAGCAAGTGCTCTTCATCTGGATCGACGGTGGCATGAGTCAGCTGGAAAGTTGGGATCCTAAACCAAACACACAATTTGGGGGGCCATTTCGCTCAACTGCGACTTCTATTCCCGGAGTTCACATTAGTGAATTGATGCCAAAAACATCACGGATCATGCACAAGCTTGCGTTGGACCGAGGAGTTTGCACTTTTGACAATTCTCATTCGGCGGGTGTCCCTCGAATTAACCGAGGTGACCCTAAAGACCGAGGAGTCATCTACCCGTACTTTGGATCGGCAGTTGCAAATCTCATGGGGCCTGGCGACAGCGGTCTTCCACCGTATGTCTGGGTGAAGCCCGGCAGTGGCGGATTTAAATATCAGGACGCCGGCTTTTTGGGGCCTAAATACGGTGCACTGGCTATTGGTGAAGGTGAACCGCCGCCAAACATTTTGTTGCCGGAGTCAGTCGACACTCAACAAAATGACGATCGCAATTCTCTTCGCAAATTTGCAAATCAACAATACTCCAAAACGCGTCCCGCCACTTTTAGTGAAGCTCAGAATTTTGTATTTGACACTGCACATGCTCTTATGAAACGCCGATCGTTATTCAACGAACCGGATCTGAAAGATGTGGCTCGGTATGGTGATACCCCCTTAGGCCGCGACATGCTGATTGGCCGCAAAATGCTTGAGGCCGGCGTCCGATTTGTGAAGGTCAATTCTTACGGCTGGGACACTCATGGTGACAACTTCAATGCCCACGCTAGCCTTATGCCCCGTTTTGACCAGGCATTTACAGCAGTTGTTGAAGACCTCGATGAACGCGGAATGCTGGAGCACGTGCTTGTAATTGCCATGAGTGAATTTGGCCGAACCCCCCGCATCAACGGAC
>JAZABE010000221.1:0-1505 GCA_036137535.1 Planctomycetota bacterium
GGGATGGAGGTTTTTTTGCATTTGGCTTTTTGGGCCCCCAACCAACACGACCGGTGGGACTGGCGACGGCTCATTGGGATTCTGGGAAAAGGAAATATTGAGCGAGCAGTCTGTTGGCCGGATCCATCCATGAAGAAAAAGAGTAAAGCTGGCTCCCACGGGGTTGCGGTCCAGTTCTGTTTTTAGGTCACCCAGATCAAGCTCGATGTAGTGCAGGGGAGCCAGACCTTTTGCGATTCTGCGGTTAAAGCCTTTGAAATAAACCTGATCTTTTTTAGAGATGTCGGCTAAAACATCATTTCCATACATGTCTTTCGCGGACACGGGAAGCCGAGGGGTGCGAACGCAGTGGATTTTATGTTGGGCAATCGATGGCGGCCCCACTTTCTCATTAGTGAAAACCTCAACGTCCGCGGGGTGGTCAACCGCATACAATTCGACCAAATCAAAATAGGCGGCCTCACGGAGTTCCTCGGTGAGCTGTATTACATACTTTCCACCTTTGGGTTCTAGGAATTTACCGGGAATCTTGAGGTATTCCCAGTTTCTGCAGGGAATGAATTTTCCCGGGGCTGATTGGAGCCCGAGGGGTGCTGCCCACAAACAGTCACTGAAAAAAGTAAAGTCGGACCCATTCCAGGTGTAGAGGTAGGGACAGGACCCCTTTTCAAACATCTCCTCGTAAATGACCTGGCGGCCGTCGACCCCGAACAAAGATTGAGGCATGCCGCTTGTCCAGAGAAACCTCATTAAGTCAATTTTCTTGTGGTCCCCGAGGCCGACATGGATCCAGGGCCGCGTCACCGTGGTCGCATAATAGCGATCGCCGATTTTGGCTTCGACAAATGTCCCGATCGCATGGTTGTTCACTCGACCTTTCGGGAAGTTTGAATTAATCCCGCAAAGCTGAATCTTGGCCCAGCCATTATCGGTGTTGGTAGCGTTGAGGAGAATTTCAACCTTTTGCCCGTCACCCGAAATCGCCACCAAGTCCAGCAGGCCATCTCCATCAAAATCACAGTAATCGCAATCCAGGATCGACAGCAACAAGTCGTTTGGGTTTGGGACCATCGACAGCCCGTCACCGAGCATCAACAATGAATCACTTCCAAAAAAAAGTGCGTCTGTGAAACCGTCGTTGTTGAAATCCTGCAAAACGGCTTGGTGGTTTAGGCCACAAGAAAATTGCAGGTTCAGCTCTGCAGCCAGAGAAGAAGCAGTCGTCTCTGTCGTCGCCAAAACAGAAGGGCCATCTTTTGCTAGACCAATAAAATCCCAAGAGCGATTGCCGTCGACTTCAGCCACCTTGAGGTAGTTGAGGTTTTGGTACTGTTCAGTGGTGTTCTCGAACTCTCGGAACCGAAATCGTCCATGTCCCAGGTTCTCAAGATATCCAGACGGCGAAGATTCCTGACCGACGACAATGTCGATATCAATATCCCGGTCCACGTCGACGACATCAAATGAATTGGATTTCGATTTAGGAAGAACCGAAAAAGCAGAGT
>JAZABE010000222.1:0-1134 GCA_036137535.1 Planctomycetota bacterium
CGCCAATTTCACTCGGGTCTGCCAACCTCCGGAAAGCGATTGAACAGGACCGTTCAATTCATTGCCCTTCAATTCAAATCCGCCAGCAATTTCTCCGCATTTCCAGTCGGGTTGGCCGCTATCCCGCATCAAGAAATCGAGGGCGGATTCACCCGGACGAAATGGATCGTGTTGCCGGAGGTAGCCAATTCGAAGATCCGGGTGTTTTATCAGTTCCCCCTGTTCGAGGTCTTCTTCTCCCAGTAGAACCTTGAGAAGTGTTGATTTACCAGCACCGTTTCGGCCCACAAAACCCACTTTGACATTATCAACAATCGAGGCTTCAGCTTCATCAAGGATGAGTTGATCCCCAAATCTTTTGGACGCGTTTCGAAGTTGAATCAGGACAGCCATGGACCGTTGTTGGGTTATGAAAACCGTTTTCAGACGTTGTATCTAAAAACGGAAATACAACAAATTGAAGTTCTTCAGGTGGAATTGGTAATAAATTGGGTTTAAGAAAGACATTGAGAAGAGGCGAGTTGACGATTGTTTTGCGGTCTGGTGTTGTTTGAATACCGCAGCAGACTCAACGGCTCATTTGTCAAGTTGTCCCCCATATTCATTCTTTGGATTCCGATACACCGAGTGCAGATGGTTCAGGGGGTCGCCGCCGAGGTCCTGGCAAGCGTATTCAATGATTAAAGAAGGCCCCTGGATCGTGTAGGAAACGTCACTGTTGGGTTTTTTGTCTCCACACCATGCAAACTGGGTTTGATTGAGTTCGGATTCAATTTGTTTCATCCGGGCATTCGCCTGCTTGGGGGGAAGATCGTTAACCCATTGCGAAATCAAAACCAAAATCATCTTTTTCTGTTTGTCGTTAAACGTTGAACAGTTCACCCCTTGGGGGGTGGGGATTTTCCCATCATTTCCAGGGCCGGTTTTAAGTCTTTGGCGGGAGTCGGAAATAATCGCGGTTTTCAGTTGTTCGAAGGTCAGGCTGGCAGCTAATTCGTAGGCAACGTCCATCTCTTTGGCGAAAGGCCGGTAATTCCTCGAGCCAATTTTAAAAGTTTGGGGTTGGGCGCCGACAAAACTGGGTGAAAGTGACATTTGGTTCCCCTGGATGGACAAGTTTACACCGACATGATG
>JAZABE010000223.1:0-1889 GCA_036137535.1 Planctomycetota bacterium
GTGACGCCCCATGCGTTCACCAAAATGTTTGGACGCCAGCAATCGGTTGACCAGTTTTTCATAAGCCTGATTGGATGGGTCTTTGACATAGTCATTGACTTCTTGAGGCGAAGGCAGCAGCCCGATCAGATCAATGTACAGGCGACGAACCAGAGTTCGTTCGTCAGCACGAGGCGATGGTTGAACTTTGTTGAGCTCCAGTTTATTTAAAACAAAGAAGTCAATTTCATTGACGGGCCAAGATTGATCTTGAACTTTGGGTAAGGGGGGTGCGACTGGTTTTTGAAAGGACCAGTGTTTTTGAAACTCAGCCCCCTGATTGATCCATTGTTTCAATAGCTCCTTTTCCGCCGCCGAGAGTGATTTTCCGGAAATTTCGGGTGGCATTCTTTCGTCGGAGTCTTCCGAGAAAATTCTTGTGACCAATTCGCTGTGTTGGGAATCACCTGGCACGATCGCGCGATACCCTCCGAGATTTTTTTTTGCCTCAGTCTCCAAGTCAAAACGGATGTTTCCCTCCCGCTTTTGATCATCGGGCCCATGACACTGGAAGCATCGGTCGGAGAGGATCGGGCGGATGTCCCGGTTGAATTCGATGGACGATTGTTGGGCATTGGCTGGTGTTCCCGCCGTGGTCCAGCTGCAAAACAACACCCATCCAAGAGCCGCGATTAAGCCTGACAGAGAATGATTCATTGAAAGCAAAGAGTGAAAGGTTTGATCGGGTGGAGATCTCGTTTTTATTTTTTTCGACTGGGTTCGGTTCCGATTTTCATTTCGGTGGCCCAGCGAATTCCATTCTCCAAAAGCGTTGTGAATCCCGGGTTTTCGAAATCGGTTTTGTGTCCAAGTGATGTGTAGAAAATCCGTGAATCGCGGTATTGATTGGTCCAGGCAATGGGTTCAGCATCGTGGTTCTCGATTTTGCCATAAAGGAGAACCGTGCAATGGGGGCCCAGTGGCTTGGACTTGTACAGCGACCCGGCGGATTGGGTGATCTTGACGTTCGTGAGGATGGCGTGATCTTTGCCAACAGTGATTGCGCTCGAGACCTGGTTGGGGTAGTGCCCAGTGTAATCGCAACCGAGCACCTTTGAATCAAAATCTTGCCACTCGGCATGGCCTTCAGGGTGATTGCCCTTGGTATCAAAGGCGTGGCTGGAAGTCCGGATAGCCACGATTGGCTTGCCGAGTTCCAGGTGTCGGCGAACTGTCTCCAGTTGTTTCGCTGGGAGGGATCTGCGGCGAATACTTAGAATCACCAAGTCTGCCGAGCCCACCGCCTTTTCCAGTCCTGGTATCTCGTGTTCGCCCTTGGCCGCGGTCAGCAGGGTGGTTTGAAAACCCAGTTGTCTCTGGAGTACGTTTTCAGAAAACGTTTTCAAAGTGATTTCTGTTGAATAAATGGATTCGGCGCAGATCACGACACATTTCCGGGGTTTGTCATTTTTAAAACGAAATTCTTTGCCGCCGAGGATTTGGTCTGACGTGATGGTACCGCAGACAAACCGTTCGATGTGTTGATGAATTAGGCGGTTGCCTTGATAGTGATCGACAAATGGCCAGCGATCTGGGTTATACATGGTGTCGGTTAAATCTCGGACCAAGACCACGTTTTTTCCATTCTTGGAAAGTTGCCGAAGTCCAAAGGGTCGTCCTAGAACACACATGTTGGTATGAACTCCGACCATCAAAACATCATCAATATTCTTGTGATCAAGGATGCTCCAGACGGCTTCGCCATTGTCTGTGATGAAGTCTTGATCACTGATCTCCAATGTGCCAATCTGACGTTTCCAAGGGGCGCGGGGATTTCTGCCTTTGCTTTTCAATGTTTCTGCCCACTCCTGATGCTCACCGGGTTTATCGTCTTCACCCCCGTCGGATTG
>JAZABE010000224.1:0-13626 GCA_036137535.1 Planctomycetota bacterium
AGGTGAATGCCATTCAGGGTGAGCGGTCGTGTCGCCTTGGCATACAAACCGAGTGTATGATTGAACAGATCGACAAACCGAACTTTCTTTTGTTCGCAAACAGACCGCATCGCAGCGGTGTACAAAACCAGGTTCTTGTTATTTTCGGTGCCATCAGGGAGGTTGGGGCTTTTAAGGTTTTCATGAGCGATGGGAGAAAAAAAGACGAGCTGCGGGGCGGATTTTCCGTTGTATCGTTGGCTCAGCATTCCATCGATCGTGCTGGCGAGGTCTTTTTGGAATCCTGGCAGGCCCTGTTCCCCTCTGAGCGACTCGTTGTAACCGAAAAAGCAAAAGATGATGTCAGCTTTGCACTTGGTAAGCCATTGGTCCGGACTCCCAAAGCTCTGTGACCGAGGACGTGTTTTGATTTCATCTCCTGCAAATCCAAGATTTCGGAACGTCAATTCAAGCATTGGGTGCAAGGCATGGATCTGAGTTTCCAGCCAACCATGGTGTTGCATCCGGTCCGCCATGGTATTCCCGATATAGACAACATGATCCCCTTTTTTGAGCGTCAGCTTTTCTTGGCTGAGACCTTGTTGACTAAAAAACGTTGTCGGGATGACAAGTACGAGAATCGCTATCAGGTAAGAGTTGTTGCGCGATTGTTTCTTTTTCATTAAGAGATCCTCTTAAGATATTCTGAGTGTATGTTCGGATGAAAACGCGGCACAGGTTGTCCATTGAGCGGCGCAACGTCCTGTATTGCCTGAAGGAACTAAGGAACTGATTATAAATTGTACGGGGCATCGTAATCGACCCTGCCGAGCAATTTTTTTTTGATTCTCTGGCAGAGGCCGCGAAGCGGGAATTGGACTCATTGGGTTTGTCCGGCTGTCCAACAGTCTCCACAGTCGGGAAACGATCTGGTTTCGCGGTTGTAAAAATAGGTCATCGCTTCTGGATCCGAGCAGTTTTTCAGGGTTATCTGGCCACGCCGGTAAAGCCCCCCGGCAACATCTTCCACCCGATCCAGTTCTTGGAGACAGTGATCATTGACTCTCCAGAGCTCACCGCCAATCGAAATTCCATGGTTGAGATCGACAATTAAGCCAGGAAAATGCCCACAATCGACCAAGCGATATGTGGAGGTGGTTCGGACTGGTCCAACGAATTGCTGGCCCTGAAGATACGGATTTCGGCAAAATCCGGTCTTTAGAGTGCCGTACACGAACAACAAATGGCGAGGATCGTCTCTATCGGGCTGACTCATTGAACTGTTCCTTTAGCGAGAGACCTCGTATCCCAGCTGGCGGCGGAGACTTTTGATTGCAGGGTCACTTTGAACCAGTTCCAGCAGACGGTTTTCGTCCTGTTTTTTTTGGCGCGGAGGTTGAACTTCCAGCGATTTAATATTCGGGCTGCCATCATCCGAACCCCATTTCCAGGAATAATGGTTGGGTGAAGAATACACGTTGGTGCCTTGCGTCCTGGAGGAACCGATAAATCCGTAAAGTCTTTGGGTCTCTTCGATAGGGTTGGCGACCAAGTCTTCATAACGGATTCTTAAGACAGGGTTGGTGTCTTGTTGCGAAAGCTTGATGAGGGAGGTGGTCACGTTGACCCAGTAGCGTTTGGCTAACCAAGACGTAACCCAGGGCGACGCAAATTTTGCAAACCTGCCAAAAGTCATCTTTCTCAATGAAGCGACCGTCTCAAAGACATCGCGGACTAGGACAATGATCCTCAGATTATCCACTTTCGGAAGTGTAGGATAACGTTTGGACTCTTGGTACCAAGCCGGTTTTTTTAAAACCTTAATTGGAGGCAATGATTGCTCATGGTTCTTCAAGATTTGATCAACAATTTTTTGGTTTTGAAAGTTGGTTTCCGGGAGATTCAAAACATCATCGGCTTCTGCCAGCAGTGCCTTTAACAACGTTGACCCGCTTCGCATCGTAGAAGCGATTACGACAATCGAGGGATTTTGATTCATTCAGCTCTTTATCTTTTGTGTGAACAAGCCCCCAATGTAACTCAACTTTGCGAAGTGATCGTCCACCACTGGGAAAATATTTTAGTCTTCACGAAAAGATTCGGTTCTTGGCAAAAACCGGGATTGGGAAGGCCAAGGGCCGCAGGATTCATTTTTCGGCAAATGCGATGCCGATTGGGTCAACAAGTGAGTGCAACCGGCAAGCCCTCTTTCGGCGAATGGGTTTTGGTATAGAGTCTGGTGGCATCGGGTTGATTTTGAACAATTGGTCATCTTACCGGACGTGAGTCTAGCTGACAGTTGAAGTGATTGACCGATCCCTGCTCTCCTCCCCTGGGCTACTGTGAAGCTCCCAAGTAACTGAGTTCACTTCCGTAATGCCTGTTCTGTTATCGATCTCCAGCCCGGCAGGCTGTGAGTCAACATGAAACCTGAACTTCGAGAGAGGTTTTCAACGAGATTTTGTTTTGCGGTTCGGGGATGTTTCCGGTAGATGGCCATCGATCCGGGTCGAGACCAATTCCTGGAAGTATACCTGTCGTTCTTGGTCAAAGACTTCCATTTCCTGGTGAATTTGATCCTCGCCGATCCGGCGGCTAACGGTGACGGTTTTGGTGTCCGAGGGAGGCGTGGTCGGAACGGTTTGGCTGTAGGTGGTCCGCGTGGCCGGGTCGAAACGGTCGTGTGAGGTTGTCTCTGGATTGTCACCCCACTTAAATCGGCAGATAAAAAGGCCTTTGACTGCATCGAATTCCTGATGGCCATAGTAGGTCACTGGCTGTCCGTTCTCTAGCAGGTTGAATTGATACTCCAGCGATTTCCCTTTTTCTTTCCAGCGGACCAATTTGGCCATCTTAACTGGCTGGGGCTCTCCGCCCTCAGGCCGACCTTGCCCGGTAATCGTCCATTTGCCGATTTCCCAGGCCATGATTTCGGCGGCTTGCTTGGCTGTCAGTTGTGTGCCGTTGGTTTTGGCTGCGATCCGGTTCTCGTTGTTGGTGGATTTTGGTTGCGGGGCTTCACGACAACCGATGACAATTCCCAATAGTAAACCAGATGCCCACAGCAGGCATTGGGTCAAGGAATTGGGAAGATTGACTTGGGCTGAGTGTTTGTTTTTCTGTCCGGCCATGACTCAATTTTTTACATTTGGGAAGCACAGGGTGGAAACGATAGGATAGCTTACCCGACCGATTGAGTGTTATTCTCAGGCGGATTGGGGGCTGACCGCGCCGGTTGATCGGGTAATTTCATTTTTAATTTCAAACCAGACGATTTTGGCAATAAAAACGCAAAAACAGTGGTTTCCCGGGTCAGGGAAACGTAAATTTTAGCGTTCAGAAAGTTTCACCGTCCCGTTAGAATTGGAACGAGCAAAAACAGGGGACCTTTTTTGACGAAAACCACTCATCCTTTTTCGGGACTAACCTATCTGGTAGTTGCAGCCATTGCAGGTGCCGTATTGATGTTTTTGCCTGGTAAAATTCTCGAGCAATACCAGACGGTTTCCGAGTCGGGGACTCTTGCCTCAGTCTTGTACATCATCGCGGTGTCGGTTGGGAGCTTGCTGATTGTGGGGGCGATCGGGATCATTTTTTATCGGTTGAGAAAAAACTCAATTCAAAAACAAACGCGCCTGCGGGACCGCAATAAAAATCCCAGCCAGCTATCCAGTCAACAAAAGCAATCGGAGTTTGACGAAAATCTGGAAATGGTCCGCGACATGGGGGCCGAAGTCAATGATGAGAATCTGACAAGTGAAATAGAGCCACTCATTCGAGAACTACAAGAAAAACACCGGGAAAAGAAACTGGAAATTGTGGCATTTGGTTCAATCTCGTCAGGTAAAAGTTCTGTCCTAAATTTGCTCGCGGGGCGTCCGGTGTTTAAGACGGATCTCAAGGGAGGAACCACGTTGCACCGGAATGAAATTCCTTGGCCGGGGCAAGATCAGGTCTTTCTGGTCGACACTCCTGGGTTGGGTGAGATTGATGGCGAAGAACATGTTCATATTGCTGCCGAGGCAGCCAAAGATGCTGATATTATCTTGGTCGTCGTGGATGGCCCATTGCGTGAGTATGAATTCACGCTGTTGGAGAAACTGGGTGCTATGGAAAAACGTTCGCTGATCTGTGTGAACAAATCGGATTGGTATAAACCAGAGGACCGACAAAAACTGGTACTTCAGATCAAGGAGCAGACTCGAGAGACCGTCCATCCGGAAGATGTTGTGATCGTGCAGGCCAAACCGGTAGATCGTGTTCGACAAAGAGTCGACCCGGAGGGAAATCAGGTTGAAGAAAAAATTGAATTGGAACCGGATATCGAGCAACTGGCCAAACGAATGCTCAATATCGTTGCACGGGACGGGAGTGATTTGTTGCTTGCAAACCTGCTATTGCAATCCCGGGGCATCGTGGAACAGGCCAAGAGGTCGGTTGAACAGGCACTGGACACAACCGCCAAGCAAATCGTTGATAAGTACATGTGGACCTCGGGTGGAGTTGCGGCGGCCAGTCCTTTTCCATTGATTGATCTCGCGGCCGGGTGTGCCGTTAACACCAAGATGGTGATGGACTTGGCCAAGGTTTATCAACAAAACATTGACCTTGAAACCGTAACCAACTTGATTGGCCAAATGGGAAAGACGTTGTTAACCACCATTGGCACCAATACAACGGGGCCCTTGGTGGCGGCAGCCGTTGGATCGATGCTGAAAACAATTCCGGGAATCGGGACAATCGCGGGGGGTGCGCTTCAAGGGGTTGCCCAGGCGATCGTTGCCCGTTGGATTGGTTATGTGTTTATTGATTATTTCAAAAACGAGATGCAGCAGCCCGAAGGTGGATTAGCGGCATTTGCCCGTAGAAAGTGGACGATGCTGACCAGTGTGAACGAACTGCGCAAAATTGTAAAACATGCACGCGAAAAGATGTCGTTTGATGCTGCTCCCAGTAACCCGGAAGACTAGATTTTTTGATTGGCGAGAAAAGATTCCGTGTCTGACAATAACGAATGCAAAACCGAACCCATGGTCGCTGGCGCACTGCCAGGGAGGCAGGAGCCTGCTGGTGGAAATTCTGCAACGGGCGGGGGTCCAGATCGGGAGACAGTTCAGCGAGAGGACCTGCTCAACGAAGAGCTCAAGCAGTATTCAGCGGCAATGGCTTCCGTGGAAACAACGTTGGCCAAGATCCGTAGCTGTACGGACAAAGAGAAATCCTCGCTCCGGGAAGATGTTAAACAACTGGGACAGATGTACCAGAAACTCTCACGGGGCCGTGTCGACATTGTGATTTTCGGTGAAATTAGTACTGGGAAATCCGCGATTATTAACGCGTTGATTGGTGAAGCAGTGGCTGCTGTGGACGTTCAAGGTGGGTGGACGAAGGAGATTTGGGGAACGGCCTGGGAAGGAACCGGACACCGAATTCCCGGACTCGACGAATCAGAAATTGTCTTAATTGACACTCCGGGGATCAATGAAGTGGGTGGTGCCGATCGAGGAGACCTTGCCACCGAGGCAGCACGCAAGGCCGACTTGATTTTGTTCGTGACAGATTCTGATCTAAATGAAACCGAATATGCGGCGTTACTGAACTTGGCGGCGTTGCAAAAGCCGATTGTTCTCGTTCTCAACAAGATTGACTTGTATAGCACGGAACAACAGGACCGGTTGATCGAAGTGCTTGTGGAACGCGTCGGGGACTTTATTCCCGAGAGCCAGATCGTTAAAACAACCGCCGATCCCCGTGAAATCGAATGCATCATCGAGAGTGCAGACGGAACAACCCGGAACGAATGGCGAAAACCGGATCCGGGAATTGAAGCGTTGAAAATCAAAATCATGGAAACGCTGGAGCGGGATGGCTTGGACCTGATTGCGTTGAATGCTGCTTTATATGCAGCTGACAAATCGGACCGGGTTGCTTCGATTCGAGTCGCGCTTCGTGACCGACATGCGACCCAGCTCATCATGGCCTACGCAACCATCAAGGCAATTGCGGTAGCGGCCAACCCGGTTCCTTTCGGGGATACCCTGGGTGGAGTTGCCGTTGACGTGACCATGGTCATGATGTTGGCCAAGGTGTACGGGCTTGAAATGTCATCTGCCAAAGCCAAGGAATTGTCAAAAGCAATTCTCAAATCGGCAGGTTGGGTGGGCGTCGGCGAATTAATTGTTCCTGTGGTTAAGCTGTTTACGTTTTCAGCAGCGACCCCTTTTACGATCTTGCCTCAAGGGGCGGCAGCGGGCTACAGTTCTTACATCGTGGGGCATGCTTCCAAGTATTATTTTGAACATGGTGCTTCTTGGGGCACAGCCGGTCCGAAACAGGTTGTGAAGGACATCCTCGCCAACACCGACAAAAAATCGGTGGTCGCCAACCTGAAAAAAGAGATCCAAACCAAACTTTGGCAAAATCCCCATGCGAAATCGTGAATCAATTGGCGGGGTTGGGTGAGTCGGTCATGCGGGCAATCAGCAGCGGCAACAAGAATAGGTTGCCAATCAAGCCGCCGGCCATAGCGATCATGGCCGTCGCGCCAAAATAGACGGTCGGTAAAAAATCGCTGAAGCAAAGGGATAAGAACCCGATCATCAAGGCAAATGTTGAATAGATCAGTGCCGATCCAACGTGTCCCTGCACAGAATCCAACGCGGATTCAACTCCCATTGTTTTTTGTTTTTGTTGGAAGTCGAAGATGTAGTGAATGGAACTGTCAATCGAGAGCCCAATGGCCACCGCTGCGATGAGGGCGATACCGAGATTGAGTTGGACGTCGAACCAGCCGAACAGCCCCATAATCAACAAGACGGGTAACAAGTTGGGAAGCAAACCAATCGCGGCCAACCGCAGATCACGAAACACCAGAACCAGCATTGCGAGGATGCCCAATGCTGCAATCCCAAAAGTTTTCCACTGGTCCCGGAGGACACTTTCGATCATGTAAGCCAATAGCACATAAAAACCGGTGGTCCGGATCGTGGGAGGCGGGTCACCATTAGCGTTTTTGAATTCGGAGGCGCAAATTGCGTTGACCTGTGAAATCACCGATTTTTTTTCTTCGGATGCCGTTCTCTCTCGCGACCGTAGCATGATGCGATAATAGTTCTTGCTAGGTTCATGGGGATCGGTTGAAACCAGGCTATTTTTGAGTTGAGGCATTCTGGCGTTGAGCAAGGCGATGGCTGTCGTCACATGAACTGCGGAGAGTTGGTCAACCGGTTGACCGGAGAACGATTGGATTGCATCCACTAGGCTGATTACTTTGGTGAGACCAGGTTGCGGCGGCTGACCCTGCCCACGATTGATTGTAACCTCTAAACGAAGTCGCTTTTGAATCGCATCGATTTTTTTCAGAAAGGGGAGATTGATTTTTTGGGGGGCCTGTACCATCACATCCCAAACTCCAGCCCCACCCAAATTGTCTTCGACAAAGCGATAGCTTTTGACGATGGTGCTGTGCGGTCGAAAGTTCTTCGTGAAGTCGGATTCGATTCTGTTTTTTTGAATCCCCATGAGGGAAAAAAGAAAGATTCCTAGCGTGATCCCCAAAATCGTTTTTGGATATTGCCGAGTCAGTTGCAGGGGCAGTTTGAGCCCTTGGCCGAAAGCACGATGCAATCTTGTCTGGCCGGGCTTCAGGTCCCACAGCGGTAGGCCATTGGCGAATCGAAACTGTGCGAGAGCAGGAACAATCATCCAAAAAGCGATCAGGACCAGTAAAGATCCAGTAACCATGACCGTGGCAAAGTCCTGAACGGGTTCCAGTTCGGCAAACCACAGGGAGCCAAATCCAATCGCGTCGGTCAAACAGGCAAAGGTAATGGGAATTGCGAGTTGATGAAACGCCCTCTCGGTTGCTTGGGCTTGCCCCATTCCCTCGTTGATATTCTTCCGAATGCGAATGATGAAATGGATGATTGTGGAAACGGCGATGACCGTGATAATGGCGGTGGACATTGACCCGACGATCGTGACTCGTAAGTCCATTAGTGCGACGATGGCGTGGCTGGTCAAAAGGGAGAACTGCACGATCGCCGCAGGGACCAACGTCCACCTTAGGCTTTGAAAAGCGAGCAGCACGACGAGGCTCAACGCGATCGTGGCAACGGCCCCGAGCCGCTGGCCATCAGCTTGGACCATCCGGAAACCGTCTGCCACCATGACCGGTTCACCGACGAGTTGGATTTCGTTCTCGAATTGTTCCTTTCGCCGGAGTCGTGTGAGCTCATTACGGATCTT
Organism: Planctomycetota bacterium; assembly: GCA_036137535.1. Lineage (GTDB taxonomy): Bacteria > Planctomycetota > Planctomycetia > Pirellulales > Pirellulaceae > JABAAE01. Next base: position 8,227 of record JAZABE010000224.1, read on the forward strand.
GTTGACGATCTCGCCGCGGCGGATGTGGGTTTCCTCTTTGGCCTTTAAAAACACGACGATGGCAGCCGTTTGGCCGTCTGGGGAATGGGTAAAGCCTTGGAAGAGGGCCTTGGTTTTTCGGATCAGTTGTTCGGTTGAAATATTCAATCCGGTAAACTTCAAGATTGCCTGAAACTGGCCCACATTGAATGATTCAATGGCCGAGATCAGTGACTCAAGACTGATGGCATTACCTTGAATACCCTCGACCTGGTTGATGGCTGCGCAAATTCGCCGTTGTCGCCCTTGCCCTTCCCGGTTCATCAGGTCGCCATCGTGATAGACGATCAGTACAATTTCATTCCCGCCAAATGTCCGTTTGAGAGTTTGGTAGGAGGAGTAAAGTTCGTCATCCATGGCAAACATCCCTTCCAAAGTTTGATCTGTCTTTCGTTCGGGACCAAAGATCAGGATGGAAAGAATGCAGAGTGATGCCAGGGTAAAACAAAGAACACGAAATCGCAGGAAAAAATCGACGAGCCTATTCAAGGAGCTTCAACCGGTAGGGGCAGTGAATACTCTGGGGAGGAATACTCTGGGGAGGAATACTTTGGGGAGGCTGGTACGGTACTCGGCTTGCCCGAATCCAGCACGATCGTTGGCTCTCGATTTATTCAGGGTTCTTTTTTTTGGCATTTGCGTCATCTTTGCCATAAAACAGCATGTGCTGCCAGGGGAGTTTGTCAAACTGTTTCACTAGTTTGAAACGGTTTGCTTCCATTTCCTTCTTGACTTGAGCCTTGCTCATTTTATGGAGGAGCTTGATCGGCACGTCAGGATCTTCGAGACGAAATTCGACCAATACGATTAAGCCGTTGGGCTTAAGCGCATCACGCATAGACTTGAGCATGTACTCAGGGTGAGAAAACTCATGGTACACGTCGACTAGCAAAATCAAGTCAACTGAGTTCCTAGGCAGATGCGGGTTGTGAAATGAACCTAAAATGGGAAGGATATTCTCTAGGCCTCTCTTTTCAAACCGATCACGCAGTAATTTGAGCATTTCAGGTTGGACATCGACGCCATAGACGGTGCCTTGGCTGCCGACCATTTCAGCGATTTTCAATGCGTGAAAACCGTTGCCACACCCCATATCACAAACATTCATTCCCGGTTTGACCCCCAAGTTGGCTAGCATCAGGGAACATCGTTCTTCCCGTTCGCGTTCGTTACGAATGAGCCATTCTGCCCCGGTATAGTGCATGGTCATGGCAATTTGCCGCCCCATGTAATATCGTCGACCTTTAGGGAGTTTTGATTTTTTGTCTTGATTGGACCCATCCTGATTCGTCCCATCAACAAACAAATCGCTATCCTGAGCATGAAGCATTCCAGGATGGGAGTTTTGGGATCCTAGGCAGAGCAAGATTAGGTAAACCACAATTGTTATTTTTTTCATTTCATGTTCCCAGTGCCAGACAGCGGCATTCTAGCACGAATCAGCTAGAGTGTTGAAACGAACTGACACATGGTGGAGGAGATTTTCGATTTTTGTGAGTTCGGATCCGGGGGAAAACTGATTCGATCTTTGTTAAATTATACCGGAAGAGGTTTCAATTACGGAGCAGTTGGTTAATGAGTTTATTTGATCATTTTTGCGGCATTCGGCGTCGCGAGTTTCTCAAGGCCGGTTTAGCCGGATTTGTGTCAGGCGGTTTTTCCTATTCACTTTTTGGAAACTCCACCACTAAACTTCCCAAAACTCGTGACTTGACCATTCGCAAGGTGGAACGCATCAATGTGAAAGTTCCCTATCGCCCAGCCCCGGGGCGAAACATGGCCCGCGAGCTTCCCCATTGGATGTATTCCGAGATTCTCAAGGTCCACTTGCAATCAGGCCATATTGGTGTTGGGGAAACACTGCTTTATTACACTTGGGGCGTTACCAATGACGCCGACATCAAACGGGCCAAGGGGAAAAATGCCGCTGAGCTCATGTGGGATGATTCTTTGGGTGCAGGCCTGCAAATGGCCTTGTTTGACGCAGTCGGCAAGGCCTCGGATGTTCCGGTTCACCGATTACTGGGCCAACAGATTTATGACAAGACGCCACTCTCCTGGTGGAACATTGACACGACTGCAGAAGACATGGCCTCAGAGTGCAAGGAAGCTTTCCGGCAAGGTTACCGGGCTTACAAGACGAAGGGGCGACCCTGGTTTGATCTTTGGCAGCAAATGGATCTATCCGTCAAGGAACTTCCAAGCGATTTTAAGATTGACATGGATTTTAACGATACGCTACTCGATGCCAAGCGAGCTATTCCGATCCTTAAACGGTTGGCCGATTATGACCAGATAGACATTTACGAAAGTCCGATCTTCCAAGACGATGTCCAAGGGAACCAGGCGATTCGGCAAGCAACCCGTGTGGCGGTTGCGATGCACTATGGAAACCCGGATCCTGTGACCGCGATCAGCAACAAAATATGCGATGGGTTTGTGATTGGGGGAGGCGCAACAAAACTGATGAAGAGTGCCCACGTCGCGTCGACGGCAGATTTGAAATTTTGGCTGCAACTGGTTGGTACCGGCATTACGGCGGCCTGGTCTTTACACTTTGGTGCCGTTTGCAGCCACGCAAAATGGCCGGCTGTGAACTGTCACCAGCTTTATCGACATCCACTTTTGAAAAGCCCAATCAAAGTCGTCAACGGTTTTGCCGACGTTCCCACTGAACCGGGGATCGGAACAGAGATTGACTGGGACGCCGTCGAGCGGTTTAGGATTTCCAAGCCACAACGGCGTCCGGATCCGAAAAGACTGGTTGAAACGACTTGGCCGACGGGCGAAAAGATGTATTTCAATCACCAGGGGGGGGTGAATTTCGTTTTGAACCCCGCGCGTCAAGGGAAAGTTCCCTACTATGTCGCCGGGGCCAATACTCGTCTTTACGCTGACGACGGAAGCGCCCAATGGCGAGACCTTTACCAGCGGTCCAGCCAAGGGCCCCTCTTGATCCGGGATTAGACGGACTTGTCGCGAGTGAAGTTCAGTCTGAGCCCGTAGGCCGGTGCGAAGGCGAACGAGGCTATTTTTTGAAACCTTGCGTTTCGTTGAAAAAGATCACCAAGTTTTTGGTTTGTCGAGCCGCGGCGACAATGTCTGTTTTTCCATCTCCATTGAGATCCGCCACTTTGATATCCTCGACCGCGACTTTTTCAGAAGAAATCACGGTTTCCCTCCACTGCGTTCCTTCTGGGTTGGTTGGCGTAAACATCTTGATTCCGGGAATACCCGGGTCGTTCATCGCTCGCCAACCGACGACGATTTGATCCGAACCGATTCCCAGGAAATCAGCGCAGGCGACTGCGTGTCCGTCTTTAAGCTTGTTATCGAGTACTTTAACGGGATTCCAAAGAGATCCCCAGTTTGGAGATTCACTGTAAACGGCAGCGACACTTCCATGTTTAGGCTCCACCGTGGCAATAAAACGTTTTCCGTTAGGTAACCGACCATCGCGAATTTCACCCGAAAAATTCTGGGTCAACTGGGTCGGTTTCCAGGTGTCTTCTCCTTTATCAAAATGCCAGACGCCTTCCTTGCCAGCGACAATGATTTCTTCTTCTTGATCGCTGTCCCAATTCACCACATGAAAATTGTGGGAGAGGTGCATGAAATCACAGACAACTTCAAAGGTCCAGTCGTTGTTGGGCTTTCCGGGCCGAGTGTATTCAAGAATTCGCAGGCCATTTACGTCTCCAATGACACTTCCCCGACCTCGAAGCGGTTTCACGTGTAAATGAAAGTTGTTGTTGCGTCCGCGGACCCAGTGCATTCGATGGACACTTGGCTCGTTATGGAGTTTGACTGGAGTCCAAGCTTTTGTCCGGTCCCCAGGGGGAATCAAGTAAAACACGGCACCGTCTTTAATTGATTCCCGGTAATTCCATTGCCCACCAACAGCGATTTCGCATTTTCCGTCGCCATCAATGTCGCGTGCCGTGACGCAAACATTGTCTCGCGTTGTCAGGTTTTTTGCGATCACATGCTTGGTCCAACTAGGGTTTTGGTACCACTGAATCGTTTTTTGGTCGGCTAGCACGATATCGGTTTTTCCATCTCCGTTGACATCGGCCATCTGGAGGCCATAGCCAACGCTGATTTTATCAATTTCCCGGGATCGCCATTCAAATTTTGGAAGGTCATCGGGCAGTACTGGAGTGGCCAAGAGTGCCATCACTGTCAGCAAGGTCATGAGATTGGGCATTGGGTAAAACTTTGAATCGGTTCCGCAAAGGGGTACAGGTTAAGAACGAACAGGATCCAGTAGACCATGAAACGGTTTCCGTGACGATCGAATTCAAGGGGGTGTCACACAAGATTGCCTGTAAATTCCCGCGGCTCAGCAAGAATGTTGGCCGGTTAGCGCTCAAAAACTCGAGAAGAAACCGTTCATTGAGATGTGGTTTTCAACAGAATGCCGTGTCGTCAGTGTCAAAACCAGGGTCTTGAAAACCAGAGTTGTCTTCACTAGCTGCTGCCGGTTCACGATCCATGCCGAGTGCAGTTCTCAATTCTTCGAATTGTCTCTGGTAATTTTCGGTCGTCGAGTGAACATGTTCATCCTCGGTTAAGAACTGGACCCTGGGATTAAAGGGGACATTGTTTTGTTCGAGAATTTGCTCATAAGCTTCCAGGGGAGTGCCGTAGACCATCAGGAGTTTGTGTTCATCGAATTGAACTTCTTGGGGAATCTGCGGATTCAATACGGCAATTCCAGTGCAACCATCATTAACCAGAAGGTCTTCAAATTCAAAGAGGATACTCTTTAGTACCGGCAGGTCGATAGATTCACGGTAAAGGTCTTGGTGACCGGTTTGGTTTTGGTGACTGGTTTCCAAGACGACATCGACTGAATCGCCTAAAGGTTGAATCAGATCTAGAAAAATTTCAAATAATTCACGCTGGGTAGCGGCAGCCATAATGACGGGCACGTTTGCCCCATTGTCTTCATCACTGTAGCAGTCGTATCGGTAGGCCTGCTGAGGTTGAATCGTGACATCATAAGACGGACGGATCGCATCGGCCAACTCAAATCCATCGTAGTTGGCGATTTCTAGGTGAGTCTTCAATTCCTGCGTGCCGATGCCTTGGAGTGAACCCGGATTTTGGGATGAAAAGTTATTGTGGCTGAAGACGCCACGGAAAAAATGGTTGAGAAAGCCCATGCGGTTGTCTGTTTTGGGTTGGCGATTGGAGGGTCGAGTTAACTTGGTCGAGCTAACTTGTCAGGTGACAACCAAAAATTAGGTTTTGTTTTGGAGAAATCTCGTTGCGGCGGTGACGGGAGTTTTAAATCTTGCAAAAAGAACAGGATCTCGGCCTTACAACCTGTTCAATTGATACTGGCCACTGGAGATG
>JAZABE010000225.1:0-2946 GCA_036137535.1 Planctomycetota bacterium
ATTTTCCAATCCTAAATGTTGCGGTTGGGAGTTTCTCCAACAGTTACACCGGGCTCGACAGTCCGTCTAAGGTGACGGCAGGATTTCCGGCCAGGATGCAGGTGGACTGGATCCGGCTCTATGCGAATCCCCATACTCGGGTGTTCTTGGGAAAAAATGCCAAAGAAAAAGGTCGGTTGGGGATTTATACTGAACTGCCTCTTCGGAAACTGGCCTTTGGTGATGCTTCTTCGGCCGAGTTTGAATTTCAAAACAAGGCAGTGCTGAGTCCCTGGAATAATCTGAAGGTCAGCCAGGAATCAGGTTCGGCCGCCGAAGGCAAGCACTCCTGGTTATTGGAGGCCGCTGCCGGGGAATGGTTTGGTGGTAGTGTTTGGGTTGCCAATCATAGAAATATGAGCAATTACTCGGACGGTTTTCTGCATTTCACCGCCAAGTCGAAATCGCCTGCTGCACTGCGAGTGGGAATTAAGAGCTCTCGTGGGGGTGAATCTTGGCTGCCCCTAGGAGATGAAAATTCCGAGTTTGGTTTTTTGCGGGATGGCCAATGGCACCCGGTCAAAGTTCCCCTCAACCGGTTTAGTAATATCGATTTTGAAACGGTTCACCAGCTATTCATGATTGCCGGGGAGGCTCCCGGTCAACCGGTTCGCCTGTCCATCGACCACGTTTGGTGGCAACCTTCCGGGCAACGGCCCCGTCCGGTTGGATCCAGTTTTGGAGTCTTTACTGATCAGCCAGCTCACCGGTTGGCGGGTGCGTTCAAGCTGGGTCGGGATGGCAATTTTTTCATCTGGGAAAAAACGTTAACCCAAACCCGACTCAAGCCTTTTGAAGGTCAACATTCCATCGGGTTAAAGTCTTCCGGTGGTCCATGGTGCGGTGCCGCATTTACGCCAAACGTGAAGTATGATTTGTCTAGATTCAGCCGCCCCTCTGCACGGTTACACTTTGCGATCAAGACACGATCAAAGAAAACTTTCAAGATCGGGATGAAGAGTGGTAACGTGAAATCTGTGGGACAGAAATGGGTTACTTTTAAACCGGGTGCTGACCCATTTGGTTTTAAGAGAAACGGAGAGTGGCAGGTTGTTGAAATCCCAATGTCAGAATTTGCCAATGAGGTAGACCTGTCCCAGGTGAGTCAATTATTCGAAGTCTTGGCCGACGACGGCGCGGTTGAAGAGGTGGGCCTTGACGACATTTGTTTCCTAGATGGGAAACCTTAGGTTGATGGCTTGTTCTATTTCGGGCTGGCGTTTTTGATAACGAATTCAACAAGTTTTTTGGAGGTGAACCAGCCATTCCACAGGTTGTGTCCTTGTCCCTGGATAATCTGGATTTCTACAGGGCCACCGAATTTTCGATATTGGGTTTCGACAATTGCCGAATTGGCTTGCAGCGGAACAATCTTGTCATTGTCACCCTGAAGATGAAATATCGGGACGCCTGCCTTGGCGAGAGGTTTTAGACGATGAATCGGGTTATGCTCTTTGAGCTTGTTGTTTAATTCTTCGCTGGTCATTTGGTAAGCGCCGGCTGCCCGGGCGATTCCAGGGTAGCTTGCGAGGTTGCAAACCGGGTAGATCCCGGCAATGCCACCCACGGAAAACGGGTGTTCTACTGCCCAGTTGTAGAGCATTAAGCCGCCCCGACTGCGAGCCAACAAGACGGGTTTTCGGGAAAACCCCTGCTGTTGAACCAGTGCTTCATAGAAAGCCTGATAGAGGGCCCGTCCCCTGGGGCTGCCATAGGATTCACCGACGTCGATTCCGGCCACCGCGATACCGGCCTGATGAAACCGGTCGAACATCCATTGTTCTGCTGGACCAGGTAGATGGTTTCCCAGTGTGGGTGCGTACCAGACCCAGCCTTGCGATGGTTTGGTTGATTTTTTAGGAATCAAGACAAAAGCCGGTTGTCCTGCCACCTGAAACTTTTTTCGGGTGGAAAACGCATCCGGGTTTTCTGGTTTTTGACTCTCAGTTGCCTGGAGTTTGAGCATTTGCTCGGCATAACGTTGGCCAAGTTGTTTCATACTGCTGGCATCGAAATGCCATTGATCAAATGTCGTGAGACCTTTGGAACTGGCGAATCCCGTTTGGGAAACGGTGTCGGGGAGCTGTTCAATCAGTTGATTGATCGTGGTGCCTTTCTTGGGAGGCGTCACCACTTTAATCTGACCCGCCACAAAAGGAAGTTGGGGAGATTTGAGGTCTATTCTCAGGTTGTTGATCAAGGTTTTTAGTTTCTCCAGATAACCGGCTGGCATCGTTGAGTTTCCTTCCCCCTGGTGCCAGAGAATCCCTTTTAAAGTTCCAGACTTCATGGCGAGTTGGGTCCGCTGTATGGCTTCCTGATAAAACTGCGTTTCTCGGTCCCATTGTTCGATACGGGTGCCCCCCCGGGCATTGACGACCAGCCCAATTCGAATATTTTCCTGTTGGTCTAAAATGGCTTGGGCAAATGACTGACCAGGGTTCATTTTTTGCATGCCCAGTTTTTTTCGAATGGTCGAAAATCGATTGAAGGGATGGGTTGCTGGGACCCACTGTCCTTGGTCATCGAGTAGGAAGCAGCGATCGACCGGTTTTGTTTCTTTTGAGTACGGAGCCGTGCCGGCCATATTGGATTGGCCAATTAATACTTACAGGTGCAAGGGTGGGGAATACTCTTCGGGTTGTTGAGCCAGGGCTGGAATCAGCCCAAGCGACAAGACGAACAGAAAAGCCAACAATTGGTTTAGTGGTTGGTTCATGAGTTTGAAATCGGGAGTAACGAGCGAATTGGCTGAAGCATTCAGGCGATGCGGTCCAAACCCTTATTGGGAGGAGAGATTGTCAAAGGTTTTGCCGTGACTGAAAATCACTTGGTGAAGGGGTTCGGGAAAAGCGAGGCTTAGCCGGCGGTGGCTAGGCGAGGATTTCATTCAAACTGCCGGTGCTG
>JAZABE010000226.1:0-2251 GCA_036137535.1 Planctomycetota bacterium
TTACCAAGAAACCGTAGTCATCAACACCGGCATAAATTGCCAAGCTGGAAATCAAGCCAATGTTGGTGCCTTCAGGGGTTTCAATTGGACAAATTCGTCCGTAATGAGAAATGTGAACATCGCGAACCTCAAATCCAGCACGTTTTCGATTTAAACCACCGGGTCCGAGTGCGGAGAGGCGGCGTTCGTGGGTCAACTGGGAGAGTGGATTGGTCTGGTCAACCACCTGGGACAATTCCCCCCGACCGAAAAAATATTCTATCGCCGCTGAAATACTCTTGGGATTGATCAAGCTTCGGGGAGTGATGTCTTCGGCGTCTTTGAGGCTCATCCGTTCCTGAACTGTACGACGTAGTTTAAGGAATCCTTTGCGGAGTTCATCGCAGGCAAGTTCATCGATTGTGCGAAGACGGCGATTGCCCAAGTGGTCGATGTCATCGATTTCGGCATTGCCAGTGTTCTCAGAGAGCTCAAGCAGATACTTGATGGATGCCATGATGTCATCGGGACGAAGAGTCATTTCGTCTTCCTTAACACCAAGATTCAGCTTGCGATTGATCCGGAAACGACCGACTCGACCTAAGCGGTACCGATTGATATCGAAAAACTTTTCATGAAACAGTGTGCGAGCCTTTTCGAGTGCTGCTGGATTACCGGGACGCAATCGCTGGTAAATTCGCAACAGGGCTTCTTCATGGCTTGCCGTATTGTCTTCCGCAAGAGAGTTGAATACCAAGCTGCTTTTAGGCGCTTCCATGATTTCAATGCCTTTGACGCCGCTGGAGCAAATGGTCTCAGCAGTATCTTTGCTGATTTTGTGACCTGCTTCGATAATGATCTCACCGGCACGATCACTCGTTGCCGGATAAACAACATCTTCTACTGCGATGCGGCCTTCAATTTTCTGAACACTTCGACCGTCAACCACCTTTTGCTTGGTGGTTGGATAGAACGCGCGAAGGATATCAGAATCTTCACTGTATTTTCGATCCATTGCTCTTAACAGAGTCATTGCCGAAAATTTGCCGCTTTGGTCAATTCGCACCGAGAGGATATCCTTTTTCGTGCAATTGACTTCGATCCAACTGCCTCGTTCCGGAATCACACGACAGCTCGGGAGCTTTCGATCAGAAGTTCCGTCCGTGTCGAGGACAAAATCGATTCCGGGGCTGCGGTGAAGTTGTGAGACTACCACTCTTTCAGCACCGTTGATGATAAATTCTCCCCCGCCTAGCATGACCGGAACGTCACCCAAGTAAACCTCTTCCTCAATGGGCTCTTCTTTATCCAAGCGGAGCCAAACCCGGAAAGGCCGTCCATAAGTCAAACGCAGTTGACGACACTCATCGGGTGTGTAACGCGGTTTCCCTAGTTCGTAGCGTACGTATTCCAGCTTTTGAGATTTGTCATAGCTTTCAATTGGGAAGATTTCGCGCAGTACACTTTCGATTCCCTGGTCCTTTCGCTTCTCGGAATCCAGATCCAGTTGAAGAAAAGCTTCGTAGCTTTTCGTCTGGATTTTCGTAAGGTCCGGCGTTACGACCTGAACGCGTTCACGGCCAAAATTTCGTACCGAAGTGGGACTCAAGCGACGTTCTACACTGACTGCCATATATAACTCTCCCTAAAAAGCCTTAGAGAAGTAGAAAGAAAAAAAGCGAAGAAATTGGCGCACACTTGCCAAACGACTGTGCAGCGACAGATCAAAATAATGTTGGTTAAAATGCACGCGAATGTTACTCGGGTAGGAACCAGTTGGCCGAACCACCGAGAAAGCACACCACTAATGGCGATCTTTCCATTCGTGATGCACTGTTATCGGAAACTGAATTACTTGAGTTCTACAGAACCGCCGGCTTCTTCAATTTCAGTTTTGAACTTTTCTGCGTCTTCCTTGCTGGCACCTTCTTTCAAAGTGGCCGGGCATTCCTCAACCATCTTTTTGGCATCCATCAACGAAGCACCAGTGATGTTTTTTACCACCTTGACGACGTTGAGTTTCTTGTCGCCAAAACCGGTCAAGACTACATCGAATTCAGTTTTTTCGGCCTCACCACCGTCTGCACCGCCAGCCCCTGGGGCTGCTGCAACCATAGCCACACCACCACCAGCTGCAGCTTGAATGCCGTGCTCTTCTTCGAGGTAGTCACTAAGTGTTTTTGCGTCTTTAAGGGTAAGGCCTGCGATTTGATCGCCGATCGTTTTCAGATCGTCTGCAATTTCAACTGACATTTTTGTTTAGCTTTCCTTT
>JAZABE010000227.1:0-8173 GCA_036137535.1 Planctomycetota bacterium
GAACAATTTGGCCAACGGCATCCTCTTTGACTGGAACCGCGGGACCTAGCATTTTGTTGACCGCCATTCCGGTTACTTGAAGTATGGAGTCACGGATAGCTTCAGATTCAAGTCTCCGAGCATTCTGCTTGGAATAGAGGCTGTTTTCAGGGTCTACGGATTCTTGGATTTCGGAGCCACGAGATTGCTGTTGGTAGGTCCGTGAAAGCAAGATTTCTCGGTGTAAGAGTTTGAGGTTCCAGCCAGAATCCATTAATTGATGGGCGAGCCAATCCAGCAATTCGGGATGCGTGGGTGGGGTTCCTAGGGCTCCAAAGTCCCCAGTGGTTTCGACAATTCCCTTTCCAAAATGATGGAGCCACAGGCGGTTGACCATGACTCGGGCGACGAGGGGATGTTTCCCAGAGGTTAAGTGTTTTGCATAGGCCAAACGTCGTCCCGTGGTTTTGATTTGTTTGGATTGAGGCTGAATCGTTACCGGGGAAATCCGCGTAATAATTTGAAGTTCCCCGGGGTCAACTTTTTCACCCGGTTGATCGTGGTTTCCTCTTTTGAACAAACGGGTTTCCGGGGAATGATTTTCAGGTTCAACCAGGCCGCGAACAAAATATTCTGTAGGCGCGGTTTTTCGAAGTTTGGCGGATGCGGCGGCTAGATTGGCTAGTTCTGTTTTGGCATCAGTTTTTCGGCAACGTTCGGCCGCAGAATGATATTCAGCGACCCGCTTGGCACCGACCGGATCGAATTGCTGAAGCGTCTCCGGTGTAACGAATGCTTCTGGGTGCTGGGATTCCAATTGGCGTTGAGCCTGGGAACGCTGCTTCAATGGAATTGCCAAAACGGCCTTAATCTTCGCTGCCTGTTCCGGTGGCAGTTTTCCCAGGGCGTTTTCGCGCAGTGTGATGATTAGCGTTTCCTGTTTTTCTTTGCCGGCGGCCTGGATTTCATTGGCCCGACGGGCTCGCTGTTCGGCATAAAGATACAAGGATTGATTGGAGATGTTTTGGATGTTGGGATAGGCTTCCAGCAAATCGATTTGTTCGGGGGTTCGCTTGGAATTTTCGGTTTGGTAAGCGGTTCGCAGTGCCGACCGTTGATTGTCAGGAGCGACCAGAAGTTCTTCGTAGAGCGTCCTTTCGATATGGGCTTTCTGTTTGTTGAGGCGTTCGGCATCCAGGGTTTTTGCCTGCGCTTCGATCTGGGAACGCATTTGGGTTTCTTGGCTGGTATAAAGCGAAATCTGCCGTTGTTTGGGGGTTTTCCAGTTTTTCCAATCGAGTGCGGGCGTGAAAATTGCGCGGAGCCTGTAGTAGTCAACCTGCCGAATTGGATCGTAGCGATGATTGTGGCAACGTGCGCAGCCAACCGTCAAACCCATTAAACTGCTGGAGACGATCGTAAGAGTATCGGCAATGGTTTCATTGATCGCCACGTTTCGGTTCACACCGCCACTGGCAGAACCATCGGGCGCCATACGCAAGAACCCAGTAGCGATGAGGCGGCTTTTATCCTTGGCGGTCATCTGATCCAGCGGAGATTCCATCAACTCATCGCCGGCCAGTTGCTCAATGATGAATTCATCAAAAGGCTGTCCGGCGTTGAAACTTTCGATCACGTAATCGCGGTAAAAAAAAGCAAACTCCCGTACGGGGTCTTGATCAGTGAAACCCTCGGAATCTGCGTAACCCGCGACATCGAGCCAGTGACGCCCCCAGCGTTCACCGTATCGAGGAGACATCAGCAGACGGTCTACCAATTGTTCGTAGGCATGCGGGGATCGGTCGTTGAGAAAGGCTTGGATTTCCCAAGGTGAAGGCGGTAAGCCCAAGAGGTCAAAATAGAGTCGGCGAACCAAAACTTGCCGAGAAGCCCGCGGAGAGAATTTGAGCCCGGAAGGTTTCATGCTCCGGGAAATAAAGGCGTCAACCGGAGTTTGAGAGGGGCTAGCCGATGAAACTGGTACCGGCGGGTTTTGGATCGGTTGGAATGACCAAAATGAAAGCTCCTCTTCGGTCATGTAATTGTCACTAACGTGTTCTGGTTCTGGCCGGGCTACGCTCGCACCTTGTTGAATCCACTGCTTGATTAATCGTTTTTGTTCAAGCGGAAGGGATTTATCTTCCGGTGGCATGTCATTAGAAGCGATTTTCTTCCAAAGAAGAGATTGATCAATCGAACCCGGTTGCAGGGCCGGACCCGAATCGCCTCCTTTTAAGATCAGCCGGCGAAGTCTCAGATCTAATTGAGATTCAGTGACCCCGGATTCACCGTGACAATGGAAACAATGAGATTTCAGGATCGGCCGAATATCCTTTTCAAAGGTCAGTGAAGGCTCCTCGCCAGTGAGTCGACTAGTCCCGTAGGCGATTATCGCCAGGATGTAAGCTGTTGGCAAGATTCGAAACAAAAGTTTGGGCTGGAGCATAGTTCGAGTTTCGGGCCGAGACGGTATTTATTTTAAATCAAACCGAATGAGAAAAAAACCCGAAGTTTGGCAGGGGAATTCGTCCTTCGGGCCAGTCATGGCAACCGTTTGATCAAGCTTCGGCTGGATTCGGGAAATTAGGCCCCAGTCGCAATGCGGGAATCAAAGACCGTTTGAAATTGTTGTTTTTTTGAAGAAGAAAAACGTTGGCTCAACCCCGCAAATAACTTGTAAGCGAATCCAAGTTTTCGTTGGCCGATTGTTCTGAGCATTGATTGCTTGTCTAAAATTAGTCGTCATAATGTAAGAAACCCAAATCACTCTATTCTTGAAACTATGAAATCAAATCTTGTTTGCGCGACCTTTTTATTGGCTTGGGGTGGTAGCTGTTGGTTGGCTGGTGAGTTGGCCGGGGAAGAAAAAATTAATTTTTCCCAAAAAGTTCTCCCGATCCTGTCCAATAAATGTTTTGTGTGTCATGGACCGGACAGCGATGAAGCGGTTGATTTGAAACTGGATACGGCGGAGGCTGCTTACGCGGATTTGGGCGGGTATCAAGCAATTAATCGAAAAGATCCTGCCAAGAGTGAGTTATTGAAGCGAATCCATTCTCGGAATGAACCAATGCCACCGGAGGATGCTTTAAAGCAGCTGACTGATCAGGAAAAAGCCATTCTGGATCAATGGGTCCTGGAGGGTGGCGAATATTCGACCCATTGGGCTTATCTGGTCCCCGGAAAAAGCCAACCGGTTTCCGACCCAGCGGCCCGGGGATCGAAAGTGATTGACGGGTTTGTGCAAGATCAACTGACTATTAAGAATTTTGAATTTGCAGCGCCGGCACCGAAAAGTGTCTTGGCTCGGCGGACGGCATTGGTGTTAACGGGATTGCCTCCTGAACCGAAGCAGTTGGCGGCTTTCATGAAAGATCAAGGGCCCGCTGCTTTTGTTGACTACGTCGATAGTTTGTTGGCCGATGAAAAATATGGCGAACATCAGGCGAGGTACTGGTTGGATGCGGTGCGTTATGGAGATACCCACGGGCTCCACCTGGATAACAAACGGGGCATCTACCCTTACCGGGATTGGGTCATTCGAGCATTGAACAAAAACATGGCTTTCGACCAATTTATTACCTGGCAGTTGGCGGGTGATCTAATGCCCAATCCGACGCTTGAACAGAAAGTGGCCACAGGATTCATTCGAATGAATCCGAGTACCGCAGAAGGCGGGGCGATTCCCGCAGAATTTCAAGCCAAGAATAGTTTCGATCGAACCGAAAACCTAGGCACAGTGTTCCTGGGAATGTCACTGGTTTGCGCGCGATGTCATACGCACAAGTATGACCCGATTCCCCAGGAAGAGTATTACCGGTTGATGGCATTCTTTAATAACACGGCTGAGGCATCGATGGACGGAAATAGTTACACTTATGGTCCAATCCTCAAAGCGCCGAAAGATCAACAGCAATGGATGCAGTGGGAGTCTCTGCAACAAAAAGCCCAATTGATTGATCAACAGGTGCAGGTCTTTTTGGCGAACTCGGACTTGGATCCGAAAGCAGTTCTGGAGTTTTCCCAAAAGAGCGTGCAAGATCGAATTCAACTGGTGGCCAAACCGCACCCAATGGTCAAGGGCGAACCATTCGTCATGAATGCCCAGGAGTGGGTCAGAAAACTTCAGGTTCTTGAAAAAGGTTTTACCACGACCCTTGTTGCCCAGGAGTTAGCCAAGCCCAGAGTGACCCGTGTGCTCCACCGAGGCGAATACAACCAGCCGGTGGGCGGTCCGCTTTCGCCGGGTATTATTTCGGTTTCCAGTCCCTTTCCCAAGGGTTCACCCAACAACCGCCTAGGATTGGCTCATTGGATCACGTCCCGGAAAAATCCGTTGACCAGCCGGGTGCTGGTCAACCGGGTTTGGCAGCGGGTCTTTGGGTACGGCCTAGTTAGGACACCGGAAGATTTTGGATTGCAGGGACAGCAGCCAACCCATCCCGAACTTTTGGATTGGTTGGCCGTTGAATTTCAGGAAAGCGGTTGGGATCTTAAATCGCTGTTGAAATTGATGGTGCTATCTCGAACCTTTCAGCAGTCATCTGCCTGGCGCGAGGAAATTGACGATCCTGAAAATCGGTATTTTGCCCGCGGGCCAAGCTATCGACTAGATGCAGAGGTGATCCGGGATATTGCACTTTGGGGGAGCGGATTGTTGGCTAACGAGAAAGGTGGAGAAGGCATTAAACCGTACCAGCCGCCCGGAATGTGGAAGGCATTAGCTCATCCAGGAAGCAATACCAAGAATTATGTTCGAGATCAGGGCGAAAAGTTATACCGTCGGAGCCTTTACGTTTACTGGAAACGAACGAGTCCACACCCAATGATGACGTTGTTTGATGCGCCAAGCCGGGAATCGAGTTGTGTGCAACGTTCTCGAACCAATACTTCGCTCCAGTCGTTGGGACTTTTGAATGAAACCCAGCGTATCGAACTTGCCAGGAAATTTGCGGAACGCCTGTTGCGAGAAAAAAAATCGGATCCGAACAGGTTGGATTATCTGTACGAGTTGTTGGTTTGTCGGAAGCCGTCCGATTTTGAAAAAAACATTTGCAACCAATTGTTGCAACAAATGAAAGCACGGTACCAGGGTTCCAAAGAAAACGCGTTGGAATTGCTATCGACCGGTGAAGCCAAAAGAGATGAATCCTTGTCGGTCGTTGATCTGGCCGCCTGGACCCAGGTCCTGGTGACAGTGCTGGCCAGTGATGCATCTCTTCTTTTGTATTAGACCGAATTCCCCGATAAATCGAAGTTTGATGAAAGAAACCAAATTAAATCACGAAATTGAATTGCTCCAGACGCGGCGGCAATTGTTTGGGAAGGCAGCCTTAGGTCTGGGAACGGCTGCCTTGGCCGGGTTGATGAAGACCGATCGGGCCAGTGGCATGGGCGAGTTCCCTATCGAGAATGGGCTTCACCACAAACCCAAAGCGAAACGCGTGATTTATTTGTTTATGAGCGGGGGCCCCAGCCACTTGGATTTATGGGATTACAAACCCAAGCTCAAAGAATTGTATAACCAGCAGCTACCCAAAGAGATCCGAGACGGGCAACGCATTACTGGTATGACCGCAAACCAAAAAAATGGGTTGCCCCTCTGCCCTTCCAAATATAAATTCACCAAGCAAGAGAATAACCAAGAAGGGGTTTGGGTAAGCGAATTATTGCCTTACACCGCCAAGATCGCTAAAGAGCTCTGTGTCGTTCATAGTACGTTCACTGAGGCGATCAACCATGATCCGGCGATCACCTACATTCAGACCGGTAGCCAGATTCCTGGTCGCCCGAGCTTGGGTGCCTGGTTAAGTTATGGACTGGGAAGCATGAATGAGAATCTGCCCAGTTATATTGTCATGCATGCCAAAACCAATTTTCCTGAACAAAGCCTGTTTAATCGGTTGTGGGGAACCGGATTTATGCCCTCTCAGCACCAGGGGATTCTGATGCGAAGTGAGGGGGATCCGGTACTTTATTTAGGTAACCCCAAGGGCGTCTCTCAAAAAGATCGCCGAAAACAATTAGACGCCCTGAACCAGTTGAACCAGTTCCAACACAAAAATTTTGGGGATCCTGAAATCTTGGCCCGAATCAAACAACACGAGATGGCATTTAAAATGCAAACATCTGTTCCTGAATTGATGGATCACTCAAAGGAAACCGAGGAAACGCTGAAAATGTACGGTGATGCGGTCAAAACTCCCGGAAGTTTCTCCGCTTGTTGTCTCAACGCTAGGCGTTTGGCTGAGAGAGGAGTTCGGAATATTCAAATATTTCATCGGGGTTGGGATGCTCATGGAAATCTGCCCCGAGAACACGAATCCCAATGCAAGGATATCGATCAAGGTTCGGCGGCCTTAATTCAGGACTTGAAAAACAGAGGTATGTTGGACGAGACTTTGGTCGTCTGGGGTGGAGAGTTTGGGCGAACGGCTTATTGCCAGGGTGGCCTCTCAGAAACCAATTATGGACGGGATCACCACCCACGATGTTTCACCGTGTGGATGGCCGGGGGGGGAGTGAAAGCCGGGGTGACGTACGGCCAATCTGATGCCTATGGTTACAATATCGCGGATAAAGACGGTCAACCCATTTTGCCGCAGCCCACCAAGGAAACCTGGACTCCAGGGACCATGCATATTCACGACCTCAACGCAACAATTTTGCACTTACTCGGAATCCAACATGAAAAATTGACTTATCGGTACCAGGGCCGTGATTTTCGTCTAACAGATGTTCATGGCCATGTAATTCATGATCTTGTGGCCTGAGACTAGCCGTTGTTTTGGCAATCCTTTAAGGCATAAGGCTGGTTTTGGTAAAACCGTTTTGCCGAAAATAGTCTCAGGATTCAAGGATGTCGTTTAATTCGAGCCAGCGGCTTTCCGACATGTCCAGTTCTGCCGATACCCTTTCAAATTGCCCGTGGAGTTTGAGGGCTTCGTCGGCATCGGTGGTGGTCACCAGCTTTTCATTGAGTTGTTTTTTTTATTGGGTGAGTTTGCGGACTTTTCTTTCCAGATTCATCATCTCTTTGCGTAGTTTCCGTTCCTCCCGCTTGTCGATCGTGCTTTTGGGTACTTTCTTGGATCCGGAAAGCGTGTTTTCGGCTTTGGCCGATTTAGCTGCACGATCTCTTTGGCCTTCGACAATTTCCTTGTTGACGGCATACAGGTAAGCGTCGTAATCCCGTCCGTAATTTCGGACGCGACTGTCTCGGACTTCGATCACGCTTGTGGCGACCTTGGCCATGAAGTAGCGATCGTGGCTGGTGAAAATAACAGTCCCTTGGTACTCGATTAAGGCTTGGCTTAGGGCATCGACGGTTTCGACATCCAGGTGGTTTCCCGGTTCGTCAAGTACCAGAATGTTGTAGTCGCCCAGCAATAAACCGGCCAGAGAGAGTCGGGCTCTTTCGCCACCGGATAACACCTTTATCTTCTTTTTGACATGGGATTCCCGGAATAAAAGCGCCCCGGCAATCGCCATGCGGTCCTGGTGTGTCGTTGAGGGTAAAGATTGGTACTCGAGGTAGTCTAGCACGGTTTGATCTTCCCGTAGACTGGTGTAGACGTGTTGGGCGTACACCCCAATTTTACAACCATGTCCCCACTTGGTTTTGCCGCCAAGGGGTGATAGGGAGTCAACGAGTGTACGCAACAAGGTGGTTTTCCCTTGTCCATTATCACCGACGATTGCAGCTCGTTGACCGTGCTCGATTTCTAGGTTGATCTCTTTGGCCACCGAATGGTCTGGGTAACCAATTTCCATTTCGTCGGTGCGGACGGCGGTTCCCTGTCGAGGCGTCACTCGGGGAGCCTGGATGTGAGCAGTTGCGAGATCGGATTCGATGTCCAGCAGTTCTAGCCTTTCCAGTTGTTTGGTTTTTGACCGGGCCTGGCTTGCAGTTGCCGCATTGGCCCGGTTTTTGTCTATGAATTTTTTCAATTGTTTTTGTTTTTGGAGTACTGTTTGATTGACTCGCTGATCATGCTGCAACCGTTCCTGTTGGTGCAAAATGAATTCGTCAATTTTACCGGTAAATTGGGTCAGCTTGCCCCGGGAAAGGTCCAAGGTGTGGGAGCAGGTTTCTCTGAGGAAACCTCGATCGTGGGAAACAATCAGTGCCGCTTTGCGAAAGGATTTGAGAAAATGTTCAAGCAGGATTTGGGTTCGCAAATCGAGGAAGTTG
>JAZABE010000228.1:0-2360 GCA_036137535.1 Planctomycetota bacterium
CGGATTTATGGCCAAAGTTGAAGTTGATGAATTTATGAAATACATCAATTTTGAAAAATTAACCAAGGGCCTTAAACCACGTAAGCAGGGTGAAAGATCGCTTTCGGTTCTTTTCCCGGAAGTGGAAGGTTTGCCAAAACAGCTGATCTATGGACGGCAACTATTTGCATTGCACAAGGGGCGCTCGGTGGTTCCACATGGTCATTACAATATGGCAACGTCGTTTCTCATTCTTGGGGGCGAGTTTCATGGCCGCCATTATGATCGACTTGAAGATGCCGACGACCACCTGATTGTCAAACCCACGGTTGACGGGTCGTTCAGGAAAGGCCAGTACTCGACGATTTCGGATCACAAGGACAATGTTCACTGGTTTAAGTGCAAGAGCGATGCCGGGTTTATTTTTAATATCCATGTTTTGAATATTGACCCCAAGATCAAGAAGAGTGGTCGCGTCTACATTGATCCTGCTGGAGAAAAACTTTCGGGGGGAAGAATCAAGGCGCCCAAGATGAAAGCCACCGAAGCCCATCACAAGTACGGCTAGTCACCGTCCAGCAGGAGAGAAGCAGTGCAAAAAATGGGGCCCCCGGTTTTTTGGAGGGAAGGCGATGCGAGGCGGTTATGGCTGGTGGCAGGTATGGTTTTGAGTTTGACAATGAGTGATGAAATCCAGTCGCAAATCGTTTCGCCAGAAGTGCGGGGGAATTCGGTGACCTTCCGGTTGAAAGCACCGAGGGCCCGTGAAGTTTTCGTGGTTGGGATTGAAGGACAACCCAAAACGCCAATGGTTGCCTCGAGCCAGGGAATTTGGGCAGTCGAGTTGAACGGCCTGCCCCCTGAGTTGTATAGCTACGCCTTTGAAGTGGATGGCACCCGGATGATTGATCCTTCCAACCGGGAGGTCAAGAAATGGTTGAGCTGCAATAGCCTGTTCGAAATCAAGGGTGGCTTGTTGCACGAACAAAAAAACTGTGCCCATGGCGAACTTCGTGAACTCATTTACGATTCCCAAACCACCCGGACCCAAAGGAGCGTTTTGGTTTACACGCCACCCGGTTACCGGGATCTGCAGGATTTGCCGGTTTTGTTTTTGTTGCATGGCTATGGCGATGATCACCTGGCCTGGAAAGAAGTCGGTCGTGCCCATTTTATCGTCGACAACCTGATTGCAGAAAAACGAATTCGCCCTTGCGTGGTGGTCATGCCTTATGGGCATCCCGTTCCACTGGACTTGAAGAAACAATTTGACGATTATGCCTCATCGAACCTGGAATCGATGAACCAGGATCTCGTCGAGGACCTGCTGCCTTTGGTGTTGAAACAGTTCAGGGTTTCGCGGGAGCGAAGCCATCATGCGATCGTGGGTCTCTCGATGGGCGGAGGGCAGTCCATTTCCATCGGCTTAAAAAATGCGAGCCATTTTTCCAGGATCGGTGGCTTTAGCGCCGCGGCACCGCAGGGTGAATTTGCCCGAATCGATGACGCTTTCAAAAGGGTTGTCAACGATGTTGAAACTTTCAATCGCCAAAATGATCTCTTGTGGTTGGCCTGCGGAAGCGAAGATTTTCTCTTCGAAAGAAATAATCATTTTGCCAGTTGGTTGAAGAGTCGTGAAATCAAGCACACTTACCAGGTTTCCAAGGGAGGTCATGATTGGCGGGTGTGGCGAAAATACCTTGGACAATTCCTGGGGCTGGCATTTCCCTCACAATGAGCGACAGAGCCCACGGGTCGATACGCGAATCGGTTTTGCCGTCGCGGGTGGGTTTTACCGGGGAAGGCAGTTTGATACGATATTTCACTTTTCAGTAACGGTCTTCCAGCTCCAATTAAAATCCAATAAAGGAAATTAGATGTCTCGATCCAATGCAATCACGTTTAAGGGAAACCCCATGACTTTGGCAGGCGATGCGCTTCAGGTAGGTGATGCCGCGCCCGATTTCACCCTACGCTATTTCCAGGATGGGTTCCAGACTTTGACCAAGGCGGATTTGGCTGGGAAAAAATCCTTGATCAGCGTCGTTCCTTCGCTGGACACTGGTGTTTGCGCGATTCAAACCAAAACGTTTAATGAAAAAGTTGGCAGTCTCGGAGATGGGGTGAATGTCGTAACGGTCAGCTTGGATCTTCCCTTTGCTCAGGGCCGTTTTTGTGGGGACGAAGGCATCGAGAATCTTCGTTCGGCCAGTGATTATTTTGACCGAAATTTTGGCAATAGTTGGGGCGTGTTGATCGAAGAATTGATGTTGCTGACCCGGGCGGTTTTCGTCTTGGACGAAAGTGGAACTATCACGCATGCGGAAATTGTCCCCGAAGTGACTGACGAACCGAATTACGAAGCCGCGCTCGACGCTTTA
>JAZABE010000229.1:0-2700 GCA_036137535.1 Planctomycetota bacterium
GCGGCAGCTTTTAAACTGAAATGGTTCGGTGGAGTGGGCCCTAGTCGCATGCCTGATCGACACTTGCGAGGTCCAGCACCCTTATCTGCCGGAGCCAGTATGATCGTTCAAGCTGATGGTTCATTGATCGGGGTTGACCCGGCCAACGGAACTGAACGATGGCAATTCGACCTTCCCGAAAAAAGCATGCGTTACGTCACACCATTTGACAGCGGTTATGTTTGCCTGTCCGCCAACGGGGAAGACCTTTTTGTTGCCGCCAATCAACAAATTTTCCAGCTCAATGCTTTTTCGGGCAAACGAGAAGGCTCCCTCAAAGTCAGAGATTCAAAAATGCGTTGGGGCTACCTTTCCCAAGGAAATCGCAAGCTGGTCGCCACGCAAATGAAACCAACGGCGCCTAGGGTTTCAAGGGATCGCAAAACCCAGCGCAATTTTGTGGACCAGGATTACCGATCTCAACGCCCCTTGGTTTGCAGCCGGAAAACAGTCGTCCTAGACGAGGATTTAGCCATCCTCTGGACCCGGGAGTCCAAAGGTTTGATTCCCAATGGATCGATCTCCGTCGATTACCCAAACGGGAAAATTGTCTTCATCGAAGGACGCTCCCAATCCTGCCTGCAACACCCAACGGATCGGATCCCAGTTTCCAATATTCTGGAACGCGGGTTCCTGGTGTGCCTGGATTTAAACAATGCGAAAACCCTATGGGAAAAAGAAATCCAGTGGCCTGAAGGAAAAGACATCCTTTACAGCCAGATCACGCCCAACGGAATCCTGCTGACGACTTCCCAGAGTGTTGCCGGTAAAGCCAGGTACTATTGCCGGATGTTTTCAATCAAAAACGGGGACCCAATCTGGTCTCTTGAACATGACCACGTTAAAGGCGGACTTTTCCACGGCGAACAGGTCCACCACCCCGTAATCCTGAGACGACCTAACCACACCCACGTGCTGGTGATGGAGCCCTATTTTTACGATCTCACCAACGGGGGCAAAATCATTCCCTTTGGCAACGATGAAAACTGGGCGATCCGCCGTCCAGGTCACAGCTGCGGAACGATTTCCGGTTCGGGCAATTGCCTATTTTTCCGAGCAGGTAATCCGACCGTATTAAATCTCAACCAGAGCCAGGAAAACAAGTTTACGGCCTTGGCCCCATCAAGACCGGGCTGTTGGATTAACATCATTCCAGCCGGGGGTCGCCTGTTAATTCCCGAAGCCAGTGCGAGTTGCGTCTGCCAGTACTCACTGCAGACCTCAATGTGTTTCACACCCGTTTCCAGTTCCCAGCTCGCACAAGAATTTAAGATCTTGCCGAATGTCCTTCCCAAGTTCCAAACCGATCCGTTCAAACCGCTTCATCTTTGGCAGTTCAGCCAGGAAAAACCTGCTGTCGCTGGTCAATTTTCCGATCGAATCGGTTCCCTAGACCTAGTTCCCAGTGGCAGAACCGAAGTGAACCGGGATGGACTCCAACTGCAAGGCAGCCAATGGCTCACTCACCAACTGGGAAACCCCAAAACCCCGAAACTGCCCAGGACGATCACACTCGAAGTCGTCGCCAGGATTTCTGAATCGCCCGAGTGGTGTGGCCTTTTGGGAGCGATACAAGATAATGGCCCCCACGAGCGGGGATGCTTACTGGGGATCCATGACGACCAGCTGTTTTTCGCCGTTTCCTCGAAAGGCACTTCCCGAGTGACCTACCTAACCGATCCCACACGCTTGGAAAAAAACAAAAAACACCATGTCCTGGGAACTTATGACGGATCCTTGATGAAACTCTACGTGAACGGGAAACAGGTCAATGAAAGCCGAAAACAATCGGGTGCTATTTTCTATGATCCCCACAGCTGGCTTACGGTAGGTGCATACAAAGATAATGACGAACTTTATATCATGAAAGGATCGATCCAATTAGCGGCCGTGTACCAAGGAACGATGCTCGACCGGACAATCGCCGATCGAGCCCAACAATGGATCCCTCGAATTCCCAAGAATTGATCAAACGGAAACCAGTCCTATGAAAATTCAAGCGGCAACTGCAAAAAAACCGTTCCCCATTAAAAATCGGCTGGGCTCGATCCCGTTGTCCATTTACCTAACCTGGATCGTGGCATTTTCCACAATTTTAGTTGCTGCTGAACCCCGAGATCCAGTAAAGCTCCCCGGCTTGAAATGCAAATACAGCGTGCGCGATGTTGGCTTCGTCAACGTCCATGCCTTCAGCTGGCAGCTGACCCTGATCAAGCCGCCCGGCCTGTCCCAAATTGATTTCGAAAAACTGGATACCGATGTCCGCCAAGTTCTCAACCGGAGCAACGTCAGTCACCTTTGGGTTAACCCGGACTCAAAAGACCTGGCAGTCAAAACAAAACGGCTTAACCCGTCCCCACAACCGGAGACACCGATCACCGGGCTGCTTTCAAACAGCCTGGATCAACATTTCATTTTCCAGAAGGGTTTTTCGGCAACACCATCCCTACTGGAAAACCTAAAACAATTACTCGATTCGCCTGGACGTCAAAAAGTGCTGGATGCCTGCAGTGAGGCACTCTGCACAGTCGTCCTATTTGAATCTGCTAACACAGACCAAAACAAAAAGGCAAACCAGCTTTTAAACTCGGTGCTTCAAAAGCTAGAAAATCAAATGTGGCTACTGGAAAAACCCACCAAAATTCCACCGGCCTCTTTAGT
>JAZABE010000230.1:0-5019 GCA_036137535.1 Planctomycetota bacterium
CCCATTGAAATTTTTTGCCAATAACCTCCACCTCTATTGAGTTGGCAACCCGGTAACGTGCCTCCCCGCGCTCTGATTTCAATTTCCACTGGCTGACGACGATTCCCACGAGAACTGCGAGAACCAGGCAGATGAAAACAAGAGGTTGAAAGAAACCGGTACGACTCATCCCCCCATTTTAGCAGATTTGACATTTTTTTCAGCCTTCGTTTGGGTCAAAACTCCACGGAGCTGTTTTTTCGCAGCTTCCAAAAGTGGATCGCGCCCTTGCAAATAAGGCAAATCGAAATCAATGCAAACATCGGGCGTCACTCCGCGTCCTTCGAGATCGACATCCCGAGTAAAACGGCTCAAATCCTTTCCTGAAGTCACAGGAAACATCAAGGCGTTCCCAGACGGGAGCTTCGCAAAAGAAGCCGCCGCAACGGACCCAGAAGTTGTTTGACCCACCAACTTGACCGCAGGACTTCCCTTGAGGCGGATTGCCAAAATTTCTTTTGCACTTCTCGAATGCCGGTCAACGATCACAATCACCGGAAGCCCACAATCGAGAATTGTCTGTTCCATACGCTGGGCGACCGGGATCACGCCACCTCGCCCTCGTAAATCAATGATCAGCCCAGCACAATCCTTGAACTGGTAATCCATTGCAGTCCTCAGAATTCGATCCATTTCCATCGACATCAAGTTCCACACCCGGTAATAGCCAACCCGTTTTGTGGCAATCGGGATGACACACAAACTAGACCTCGACGCCGACACAGCACTTAACTTGGAATCCGTTTTCAATTGAATCCGGACAAGCCCTCCAGAGGCTGTTTTTCGACAGGTAAGAGTCAACGATTCAAAGGCTGCGCTGGTCACCGTAAAAAGTTGTTGCCGATGCTCCTCACCTGCCAGCACCAGCCTGGCAGATTTGTCCAAAGGAACTCCATTGACTTCGACGACCTCGTCACCAATCTTCAACTCGGATACGCCCGCGGGACCACCCGCTTGCAGATCGACCACAAAATACCGGAGACGCCCGCCAAATACGAGCCTCTTCAGGATTAAGCCAATTCCGCCACTCGCACGTTGGGTTAACCGGGCATACCCCCAGGCGGGCAAAATTGCCGCATGAGAAACTCCCAGCTGATCGATCCAGCGATTAATTCTCTCGTAGGCAATTCGAGGACTTTTTGATTTCTTGACTCCATGCAGGATTTGCGTCTTCAACGTTTCAAGCCGTTTGAGTTCACCCCGCAACTTCAACGAATGGTGAATCACCGGGTTTGCCTGCAAATGTTCGGCCACCAGCCAACCATCGAGCATTGCCTCTGAATCCGTGCTGAGCATCAAGTTGAGCTGCTTTTTCCGTTGCCTGCTTCCACCGTTTTCCTGCGAACCTTCCACCAGTGAGGGCCCTATTGTTCTTGAAACCTTTACAGGAATTTTCGTATTGGGAGGCAGGGTTTTGAGGTAGTCTGTGAGTTGCTTTCTTCCCTGAGTCAACAGGTCGATATCGCCAACCTTGATTAATTGGTCCCCGGGATAAACCCCGGCCGTTGCTGCTGCAAGACCCGGACGAACCGTTTCAACCTCAAACCGGCCTGGGGCCCAACCCGTAATGGTCATGCCCAACGAGGATCCCCGCCATTGGTCTGGCGATTCCGAAACACTGCCGAACTCCCCGAGATCGTTTTGGTCCCAACGGGCCGCTGAATCCTTGTAAGGATTCACGAGTCCTAACAATGACAGGCCAAGGGCAACACCTGCCACGGTAAATAAACGACCATCCATGTCTTTTGCTGATCAATTACGAGACAAAACCAAAATCACTCCTCATCAACTCACTTTATGCTTCCGCAGGGGTTTGGGAAGAGGAAAAGAAACTTTTTCTTCACGAATTGATTGCATTTCAACGATCGCTCCATAGCGTTCCTTTAATAAATCAATGCATTCCTCCACCACAATCTCGGGCGCGCTGGCGCCGGCAGTCACCAGCACGGTTTGAACGCCGCTGAACCACGCTGCATCCATTTCGGATGCCCGATCGATCAGGTAACCGGGAATCCCGTTTTCGGTCGCCAATTCACAAAGCCGTTTACTGTTGGAACTGTTTTGACTTCCCAAAACCAACACAAGATCCGCTTCTTTTGAAAGAACCCTGACGGCTTCCTGGCGATTTTGAGTCGCATAACAAATATCGCCCTTTGGCGGATTCTCTATATTGGGAAATCGCTCCCGCAATTTATCAATAATTTTATTCGCGTCATCGACTGACAGCGTTGTCTGCGTGAGGTAGGCCACCTTGTTTTCATCTGGAACCTTGATGTTCGCAACCTCCTCTTCGGTTTCAACCAGGATCATTGCTTCCGGCGCTTCACCCATGGTCCCAATCACTTCGTCATGACCTTCATGCCCGATTAGAAGCAACGTGTAACCTCGCTTGGCAAACTGGATGGCTTCCAGGTGGACCTTGGTCACCAGCGGACAGGTTGCGTCCACAGCAACAAGCCTGCGTTCCTTCGCAATTTTGCGAATTTCTGGCGAAACCCCATGAGCTGAAAACAACAGGTTAGAGCCTTCAGGTACCTCGCTAAGGTCTTCTACGAAAACCGCTCCCCGGTGTCGGAAATTCTCTACGACATATTTATTGTGGACAATTTCGTGGTAAACGTAGACCGGTGCACCAAACGCCTGGAGTGCAATTTCCAGGCTTTCAATCGCCATATTAACGCCGGCACAAAACCCACGAGGACTTGCGAGAACAATCCGCATTCAGTATCTCCAAAAACCCGGCGATTTTTAATCAACCGGCCAATTCTTCCGTCTACTGACAATATTATCACAGATGGCGGCAAATTGCTGTCCATTTCAAAAGTGCGGTCGTGTATCCTAACCCACTTTGGGGAATCAAAATGATTGGCGGGATGCCCCCGGTCCAAAATCCCCCAAAACCCATAGTAATGCCTAAATGACCTGCCTGCTGAGCCTGCCAGGAGACCCCCTTACTCATGAGTATTGTCGACGACGTTTTATCTCGGTCCCCCTTCATGATTTCCGAGTCCCTTTGGAAAACCCTACAGTGGATTCCGGAGAAAAAACAGCAAGACGCCGCTAAAACAATCATTGCCACTTATGTGAAAACCCGGGAAATTGCTTTCCCGCCCCCCCAAAAAGCGCACAGTACAAATGTTCAGGCAAATGGGGTTTCTTCATTTGAGGGCTCTTCATTCGATTGGTACAGCGAAATTCGCGAAGGCCTTTCCGGTCGTCAGGTGCACGACCCACTGGTTAAGGAATTGGTCAAAGCCATCGACCAATTCGAAATTCCTCACCAGTTTGTTTTTGATTTTATCAGAGGCGTCGATCGGGAAAAATCACTCCCGGTTTTTCCTGATTTTGATGAACTGAGAACTTGGGCTTACCTGACGTCCTCTAGCCTTTGGCTTTGCGTCATCAAAATCGTCGACGGTGACATTTCAGATGATCAACTCCTACAAGCCACTATCGACTTGGGAGTCCTCGACACCTTGCTCGAAAAATTATCTGATTTTGTACCCCAAATGGAAACAAAAAACTTCTTCCTTTCACGAGACGAATGGATTGATCGAAGACTAAACCTAGAAAACCAGGTTGAGCCGATCGACCACAGTCTCTGGAGAGACCTAATCCAGTTTCAGTGCAAACGACTCGAGCTGCGCATCGCAAACGCGGCCAAGCTTGGCGAACTGCTAGAAAGTCGACTCGGGAAAAAAATCAAGTCTGTCATTGGCGCCCGCTGGGCGCTTCTGAAAAAAATTCGCCGCAACCCGGAATTATTATTGCGTCAGAAAATCGAATTGGATGGATTAGATCGCTTCAGGTCGGCCATTCGATCCTGGCTTGGGATCAATTCCCCAAAAAAGCAGGTCGCCTAAGCAGCGACCAGGAATTCGCACCGGTTCAAATCAAAGCCTGATGGCCTAAACTATCGTTTAGCGTTTAGCAAAATACCGAATTCCCCACGGACAAACCACACGAAACGTCATTGGACGTTGATTTTCACGATGCAGACAGTCGATCTCAAGGTTATTTTGGATGACAAAACAGTAGCCAAAAAGGTGCTGACGGCACTGGGGATCTGTGATCTTGAAGCCGCCCACCGATCGCTGGTGACCATTGCCAATCACGGGGTAACACTCGACTTACTGCACGATGTACTCAATGAGCTTGTCGCCCAACTTCCCTTACGCCCTGCCCCTGACCTGGGCCTGAAAAATCTTGAGCGCTTCATCATTTCGTCCAGGAGCCCAATTTCCCTAGCCGCTTTGTTGGTCCGGGATCCTACAGCACTGTCATCCCTGCTGGACATCTTCACCTCCAGTCAATTTTTGAGTGAACTCCTCATCAAGGATCCTGAAAGTTTTGATTTGATTCGTTTAACCGATGGACAACCGGTCGCAAAACAAACATTGGAACAGGAACTGAAAACCGAATTCCGCTCCTCATCCAGTCTGAAAGCTGAGGCAAGCCGCTTGCGACGCTTCAAGCACCGGGAAATGCTTCGCATCGGCTATGGAGACATCATCCGCAAATTTGATATCGAACGCACCTCTCAGCAACTGACCTATTTAGCAGACGCGATTTGCGGAACCGCACTGGACTACTGTAAAAACCACCTTGAAACGAAACATGGGATTCCCATCGGCTTCGACGGGAATCCCGCTCAGCTCGCAGTGATTTGCCACGGAAGACACGGCTCCGGTGACATGGACTATGCCAGCCCCCTGTTACTCAGCGTTATTTACGACACTGATGGCCAGACCCACGGCAAGTCAAAAATCCCAAATGCAGATTTTTTTGAGCGGATGATGGACGAATTTTCTGGCCTAATTTCAGCAGACACCGACCAGGGAATTTGCTACCCAATTGAGTTTGACCATCGAGCCACACGCGGTTCAGCCAAGTGCTCAACCTTGATTGACGCCATCAAGTTTTTCGATCGAAACTCAACTGCCAGCGATCGATTGGGATCGATTCAATCGCGATTTCTCT
>JAZABE010000231.1:0-2406 GCA_036137535.1 Planctomycetota bacterium
GTGGAGACTCTATGATAGTTCCAAATCAAATCTGGAAAAAGTTAACTTGGTGAAATTCTGCCGCTTGCGGCTGAGACGCATGAGGATGGGAAATTATTTGAAAAACTGCTCTGCCACTCCCGTCATCGGACCATTTGGACATGGTCTCCGCCGAAATTCATGGCGAACAACGGCAGTGCACTGTTTAATGGGCGTCGTGAGGCGGAGCACCCGGTTGCAGTTTATTACTGGGGATTTGTAGATTACTGGGGATTTATAAAATTAGCCTAGACCAAGCTTAAGGATTGCCAATGAGTGCCTGTGCTGATGGCCTATCATCTCAGCCCTACTGGTTCGCGCAAGCGATGCAGCGAGAGACAGGCCCCCCTCCCAATGGGCTCGAGAATGATCTGCAAACGGATGTCTGTATTGTGGGCGGTGGTTACACCGGTTTGTGGACGGCGATTTTTCTAAAGCGGCAGCAGCCAAACCTGGGTGTGGTGGTGATAGACAAAGGTTTGTGTGGCAGCGGTGCATCGGGCCGGAATGGCGGGTGTTTACTGACCTGGTCAACCAAATACAGCTCGCTGAAAAAACTCTATGGTGAGCCAGAAGCCATTCGGTTGGTGAAAGCTTCAGAGCAGGCGGTTTATGAAATCGCTCGTTTCTGTAAAGAGCATAACATCGATGCCCAACTGCGAATGAATGGCACTCTTTACACTGCAACCAACTCTGCCCAAAAGGGATTGATGAATAGCGTGCTGGCACAGCTTGATCAGGACCAGATTAGCAGTTGGCAGCAATGGCAGCAAACCCGGGTGCAGCAGGAGTCTGGGTCGGCATTGCACCAAGAAGGGTTCTATTCACCGGTGGCAGCGAGTGTTCAGCCAGCGATGTTGGCGCGCGGGTTAAAACAAGTGGCAGAAAAGATGGGTGTCAAAGTTTATGAAAACACGCCAATGCAGACTTTCAATGCGAAAACCCCAATGTCGATCACCACGCCGAAGGCGACAATTTCTGCAAAAAAAGTTGTCTTGGCCCTCAATGCTTGGATGCTGGAAAAATTCCCGCAGTTTAAGCGGAGCGTGGTCCTTGTTTCATCGGACATGGCAATCACTAAACCCATTCCCGAAAAGCTAGCCGCGATGGGACTGAAAGACGGGAAAAATGTCGTGGATTTGCGAACGTTTGTTCACTATTACCGGACTACACCCGACGGGCGATTGATGCTCGGCAAGGGTGGTAATTACTTTCCCTTTGCCAATAAAATTTCGAAGGTATTCGATCAGCCAAGTCGGTACACCCAAATCTTACGGGGTTCGTTTAACCGCCTGTTCCCGTCACTGCTGGATGAACCGTTTGTTACGACCTGGACCGGAGCGTCCGACCGTTCCACAACCGGGCTGCCGTTCTTCGGCAAACTAAACGGTCAGGATGATGTTGTGTATGGCCTGGGCTATTCGGGCAATGGTGTCGCCCAAACTTGGATTGGGGGTCAAATTCTTGCATCAATCACCTTGAATCAAGAAAACCAATGGAGCCAGTGCGGGCTTGTTTCCGGGCCCCAAGGGCAGTTTCCTCCGGAACCGGTTCGTTGGTTTGGCGCGATGCTAATCAGAAATGCGATTCGTCGAAAAGAGCGCGCCGAGGATTCTGGCAGAAAACCCTTCTGGCTTGACAAGCAGCTGGCAAAGCTTGCCAACGCGGTTGCTAAAACAGATCAGCAGGATTGAACCGGGTGGCTGGCAAAATCCGGAATGTTGAAATTGCCAGCGTTTTTGCACATTTTCTGGTTGAAAAAACGCGGTGTCCCTAGTTTCAACTGGGAGTCGTTCCGGCAGGCGTGGGCCGAGGCGTCGCATCCGGCGATTCCTTGGGCTGTCTCACCCAATTGAAATCTATTCCAAAAAACGGTTGAATCGTCAAAGGAATCAAACCGACCCCGATTTTTTGTGAAGCCGTTTATGTCTCTTCCAGCGATCCTGTTAACCGATCCCAACGCAAAAGTGGAACAAGCCCTTGTCGGGAAAGCTGAGTGCCTTTCTTGGCAAGAGGCAGATCAACGCAGGGAGGAAATCTTAGGGATGTTGATCTATGGACACCCAACAATCGATGGCCCGGTGATGGATCGATACCCGAACCTCAAGGTCATCAGCAATTGTGGCGTGGGGGTTGACCATATTCATCTTGCGGATGCCCGGCAACGGGCCATTCCCGTGGGCAATACTCCGGGTGTTTTAAGTGAAGCCACGGCGGACATGGCTTTTGCGCTTTTGTTGGCTGCTGGTCGACGTTTGGTCGAAGGTGATCACTATGCCCGCAGCAAAGAATTTGTTCATTTTGACAGCAACTACATGCTGGGCACCGAAATCCATGGCAGCACCCTGGGAATCATTGGCTTGGGCCGGATTGGGCAGGAAGTGGCGC
>JAZABE010000232.1:0-1835 GCA_036137535.1 Planctomycetota bacterium
TGGCTATGACGGTCGATTGACTGAACACGATGCCAAGTTAATTGAAAATCACGTTAAGGTAGTTGAAACGTCTCAACAAGCAGCAAAGGGTGCCCACGCTGTGGTGATTTTGACAGAATGGGACGAATTTAAAACCGTTTGTTTTGAAGATCTGCACAACGAGATGAACAAGCCGGCATTTATTTTTGATGGCCGCAGTATTTTGAAAGACCATGACTTGCAGGAAAAAGGCTTCGTTTATCAGGGCATTGGATTTTAGGCTTATTATGCCAATAAGCCCGTTACGCCACAATGAAATAATGGATTGGCAAAAACAGCCAAAGTAGTGAGGAACGTGTGAGTTCCAGACATTTTATTTGTTACAATTGCGGCTAAAAAGAGCAATCGCAATGGGAGCATCCGTTTCAATTTTCATTTTGTTTGTGTTGGACTTCGGAGTGTGTGCGCTCCAGCCGACAAACATTGAAAGCAGGTCCCTGCAAAAACAGGATCAGTCGCGTTCTACTGTATTGAAGACTGAAAAAAAAACGGTGCCAGCAACGAAGATTGTTGCAGCAGCAACGCGGAAAATAAGTCGATTATTTGCCAACGAACTTTCGGAACGTGATCCCGAACTCCAAAAAACGACAGTTGCTGCAATGGTCAAGACCGGAATCAACGAGTCGGATGCTGTCATGCAGTTTGCGCTTTTGCAATTGGCCTACAAGAGATCTGTCGAGATTTGCCACCCGACAATTGCGACGCGGGTAGCAGGTGAACTGGATAAGAGATTTGAAATAGATGTTTGGAAGATGCACCTCGATGGCTTGAAAAAATTGTCTCGTAATGCCAAGTCGGTTGACCAACTAAAATCCGTCTTGGCTGCCTATGAGGTGATTGTTCAAAAAGCGGCCGACAATGAAGAATTTGCCGCGGCAATTAGCATGACAGATGGGATGGGATCAGCAGCCCGAAAACTTCGGGAACCGGAGGTCTCGAAGAAAATCAAGAACACCAAAGAGTATTTAATTTTCTCCAAAAGAATCCATGATCGATGGCAGCAGTCATTGGGTGAAAAATCCGGCGAAGTTGAAATGCAATTCAATCGGGGACTGTTTCTTTTCTTTGTAAAAGGCAACCTGGACGGTCTAGCGTTAATTGCCAAGAAGAAAGAAACGACGATCGGGAAATTGGCCGCCGCCGAGTTGGCTCAACCAGACGACAAAAACAAGGTTGCAATCGCAAAGGGCTGGCTGGGATGGTCCGATGGACTTTCTGCCAAATCAAAGTTTGAAAGGAAAGTAGCCCGTTCACATGCGGCAGCCATTTTGACAGATGTTGTTCCACGTTTGAAAGGTCTTGAAAAAAAGGAAGTTGAGAATCTCGTTTCCAAACTAGGGGATATTTCAAACCCCAATGATCGCTCAAAAGGGATGCGAATCGAAGGACGATGGAGTATGGATTGGGAATCTCAAACGGACTGGGATTCGGTAGAGATTGTGTCAGCCAGTCGGATAGAGGTGACGATATCGGGAAAATTGGAATCACGGGACTACACCGTTGAGTCGGGCTCCATTGCATTCCAAATGATGAATCCTCACCGGACCTACTATCTCGAGCTGGAAAACGGAGCACTTGTGGGACGAATTATCGACGGAAGAGATGGGCGTTTGGTAAACAAAGGGAAAGGTATTCCGCTCAAGTAAGCGGTAGAGATTTTCATCTCGAAAAAATCGATGTCAAAAGTACGAATGGTCGTATGCAATGGTGTTTCTCAAGTCATGTTTGCAACAGCATGTTTGGAATCTCGCCAAGAAACGGGTGTGGAAAATCATCTTTGGGTTTATAGCGTCGAT
>JAZABE010000233.1:0-6499 GCA_036137535.1 Planctomycetota bacterium
ATTTCACGACAAAATCAACTGGGGCGAAAGAGTGAGCTGGCTCGATGACCCCGCTCCGATTGATCCTGACCGCTGGATTGATCATTGTGTCATTACCGGTGCCAAGCGTTCCAAGACACTTAACTTCCAGGTTGGCGGGATGTTTCTAGGAAATCGCATGGCGATTTCTGCCCTGCCCTACCTGATCTCCGCGAGGGCTGTCGAAGAAATCGGTGAAAAACTTTCGGAAGAGACCCGCGGCTACATGCAGGATTTTGTCGGTGATCAATTTGGGATGCCCCCCGAATTCTGTAACCCGAACCATCCACTCCCGCTGCTACTCTAAACCCGGTTATTACTACTGGTTCATACAGACCACAGCAACCATTAAACTACCTCTCAGTTTTTACCTTCTATCCTCTCGGAAAAAACCATGCTCTCAGAGACTCCATCGCATATCCCGGTATCTTCCTTGTTGGCCCTCCTGTTCTTTTTCCCGGGGTTCTTGATCGCGGAGGAACCTGTAAAAGGCTTCCACCCAACGGCACAGGCAAAGTTTTTTAACCGTCATTCGAAATGGAATGCAATCTGGGAAGAAGGAGAATTCACCGAAGGGCCAACGGTTTCCCCTGAGGGTTTCGTTTATTTTTCTGATATCGGCAACCGGATGATGAAGTACGATCCCACAACACAAAAAACTTCTGTGATACGGAATCCAAGCCAAAGAACCAACGGTCTTTTCTTCCATCTCAATGGTAAACTCTATGCCTGTGAAGGCGCAAACACCGGGGGTGGGCGGCGAATCTCGGTAACCAACAAAGAAGGCAAAACCAGAACTCTAGTCAGCCACTTCCAAGGTAAAAAACTAAATAGCCCCAATGACCTTTATGTCGCAAAATCCGGAAACGTTTTTTTTACCGATCCAAGGTACGTTGGTGATGAACCCCTTGAACTCGATTTTCAAGGGGTTTTCCGGGTCACACCGCAAGGGAAAATCGGAATCGCAACCCGTGAACTCACCCGTCCCAACGGGATATTAATCGATGCAACCGAACACCACGCTTACGTTGCGGAACATCATCCGACACAGGCAAAACAGCTGGTCAAATTTGAGATTGATTCACAGGGAAAGTTTTTGAACAAAAAAATTCTTTTTGATTTTGGTGACTCCCGCGGGATTGACGGCATGTGTTTCGGGCATGATCAAAACATCTATGCGACGGCGGGCAGCAAGGAAAACGCTGGAATCTATGTGTTTTCGCCGTCAGGAAAACAGCTTGCCTTTCTGGCGACCCCTGGGGATCCGACCAATTGCACTTTCGCAAAAGGAAAACATTCTAACCGACTTTACCTAACTTCTGCCTCGGCGACTCGCCCGGGAAAATATGGACTTTACTTTCTGGAACTCAAACCGACACACTGAATTTTAGCTTTCCCCCTCAATAGAATTTTTTCTAGATCACAATAGAATGGGTTGACCGTCGACCGCCTGTTTCTATTGCCCTGAAACCTCGCCCTCCTCCCGAAAAGATTCTGAAAATGAGCATTAAACGCCTCGGCCCGTATCTTATTCAGGAAGTTCTCGGTCATGGGGGAATGGGAACCGTTTTCCGTGCAATCGATGAAACCAATGATAACGTAGAGGTCGCGGTCAAAGTTCTTTTGGCTGCCTACGCTGATGACGACCATTTTAGATCCCGTTTTCAATCCGAGATTCAAACACTTCTCCAGCTCGACCATCCCAATATCGTTCGCTTGCTGGGGCATGGTGAAGAAGATGAAAACCTGTTTTTTGTCATGGAATTGGTAACGGGAAAAAGCCATCACATGCTCCAGAAAGCCGGACATCATTTTTCCTGGCAGGAAGTCATTGGCATCGCGATGGACGTTTGTGCTGGACTTCAACACGCCCACTATCGGGGTATTATTCACCGGGACATTAAACCAGCAAATCTCTTAAAGACAAATCTCGGAACAACGAAAATCACTGACTTTGGTATCGCCAAGTTGTTCGGCGCTGAACGACTGACGGCTCATGGAGGTGCAATCGGAACCGCTGATTACATGTCTCCCGAACAAGCACAGGGTAAACTGGTCACCGAACGAAGTGACCTGTTCAGTCTCGGTTGTGTGATGTACTCGTTACTGACGGGGCGACCTCCCTTCGCGGAAAAAAACATTCAAGCCACAATCCATAATTTGACCACCAAGGACCCTGTCTCACTGCGAAAGCTCGCTCCAGAAACACCCACCGAATTCGAAGACCTGATCAACCGCTTGCTGTCAAAACAGCCGGAAGACCGATTTGGCACGGCCCAAGCTCTTAATCGTCGACTGGTGGATATGCTTCAACTCATCAAGAGTGAATCCGAGGCTCAGACCTCGCTATTACTCGAGGCGGAAAGTGATGAATACGTTCTTGCTTCTGAAGACAAAACCGTTGACTCACTCACAGCGACACGAAAAATACATGTCGGTACTGTTGCCAATGTTGAGACACCGGAAAAATCCGATTGGGGAAATCAGACGTTAGTCGAAAACGAAAAATCTGGTTTCTATAAAACCGTTAATCGAAAAAAGAGGGATTCGGCCGACGAGTATCAACTCCGGGCCAACGGCCCTCTATGGCCCTCTATCACGGGAATGGCCGTGGTCCTGGCACTGATGATCGGCGGAATCCTCTGGACCCTGGTTGCACAACCTGATGCCAATCAACTTTTTCAACAAATCAGTGAGTCAGAACTTCCTCAAACCAAGACATGTGAAGAATTCATCAAACGTTTTCCGAATGATGAACGCACCGTGCAAGTTCGATTAATCCTCGCAGAAATACAATCCCGCAAGCTCGAAAAAAAACTGGCGATCAAGAAAAAACTTCACGGCGTTACTTTCCTTTACCCAATCGAAAGACTTCTCCTAGAGGCCCTGGAGAAACGCAAATCGAACCCGGTCGTCGCGGTTCAAAAACTACAAACCCTGATAGGTATTTACAGGGGCGATGAAGAACTCGACAACGTCGAACTCGATGCTCTTTCGGCAGCAATTTTTCAGCAGGAACGAATTCAAGTTCAAGCCGATGACTATATCGAAAAACACACAGCCGACATTCGACGCGCCTTGCAACGAGCTGCAAAAACCACCGTACGCGGGTCTCCATCCCGCAGCCGTTTAATCTATTGCAGCCTGATCGAAAGCTTCGAGAACCAATCCTGGGCACGGGACCTCGTCGACACGGCAAAACAAGAACTCGACCAAATCAAGAACCTTGTCGACACCGCCACAGAGAAGACTCAACCAGTAGAACACTCAGCAACGAATCGCCCTGAGTAAATCCTTCGACTCCAAGTTGAACTAAAAAACAGTTCAACGGTCTCGCGACAGCCGTCTCAATGCACACGTTGGCCCGGAACAGCCCCCGAGTCAACGCTAAGCATAAACACATCTTCTCCACCGGGGCCTGCAGCTGTAATCATCCCTTCGCTCAAACCAAATTTCATTTGGCGCGGTTTCAAGTTAGCAACAACCACCACTAACCTGCCAACCAGCTGGTCCGGTTGATAAGCTTTTTTAATTCCTGCAAAAACCTGACGGGTTTCATCCCCCCCGAGGCTGACCGTCAGTTTCAATAACTTGCGGGCCTCAGGAACTTCCTCAGCTTTAATCACGCGAGCGACTCGCAAATCGACCTTTGCAAAATCATCAATGGCTATCTCTTCTGAAAGGGGCTCGGCTTTCAAACTTTCGTCGGAGTCATCGTAGGGTGATGTAATGCATGGTTCTTCGGGTGACTCTTCTGCTGCTTGGTTTTCAGCGTTGGTTTCTTCGATCATTTTTTCAACATCCTTTGGTTCAGCTCGTTTGAGCATATGTTTAAATGGGTTAATGGCAATTCCTGTCAAAGGTTTCCGGGCGTCCCCCCAACTGAGCGAATCCAGAGCAAACAGGTCAAGCACTTTTTCGGAGAGTTGGGGAAGAACAGGTGACAGGTAAATAACGATCTGTCGAAAAAGGTTAAGCGCCACGGTGCACACATCCTGCAATTCCTTGGCTTTGGATTCGTCTTTCCGCAGGTTCCACGGCTCTGCATTTTCGACAAACGGGTTAGCCCGATCGGCGAGCTCCAAAATCAATCGCATCGCTTTGTTGTAATCGCAATTTTCGTAGGCCGAGGCAATTTCGTCTCCAGCATTGGCTGCTTGGTTGAATAATCCGCCATCATCTGGATAAGATGCTGAGAGACCCGATTCTTTTACAAACTTTGCAGTCCGACTTGCCAGGTTCACCACCTTGCCGACCAAGTCTGAATTGACTTTATTGACAAACTCTTCAAGATTAAGATCAAGATCGTCAAGTCTCCCCCCGAGCTTACTTGCGTAATAATACCGAAGGTACTCGGGATCCAAATACTTGAGATAGGTTTCACCTTTAATAAAGGTGCCATCCCGTTTTGCCATCTTCTTACCGTTGACTGTCAGGAAACCATGAATGTGGATTTTCTCCGGCAACGTCAAACCAGCAACCTTCAACATGGCTGGCCAAAAAAGCGTATGAAAATAAGTGATATCCTTGCCAATGAAATGATGAACCTCGGTCGTTTCACTTTTCCACCAATGATCGAAATCTTCACCCGTTTTTTCACACCACTGTTTGGTCGTTGCTACGTAACCAATCGGTGCATCAAACCAAACATACCAGTAATTCCCGGGACTATCAGAAATCTCAAAACCAAAATAAGGCTCCGGCCGCGAAACGTCCCAGTCTCGCAGTTCTTCGTCGAGAAAATGACCTTTTAAATAATTCGCGGTTTCTGCCTGCAGGTGATCGCCACATTGAGTCCACTCATTCAGAAACCCATGCAATTTTTCCAGACGCACAAACAGGTGAGTGGCCGAGCGTAATTCAGGCGTGGACCCAGTCAACACACTGATCGGGTCGATCAAGTCAACTGGTGTATAGGTAAAACCACACTCGCAATTATCGCCGGCTTGATCCGGTTTCTGGCATTTTGGACAGGTCCCTTTCACAAAGCGGTCGGCGAGAAATGTATTCGCCTCAACATCAAACAGCTGCTTGACCTCTCGTTCAACGACAAGATCTTGCTCACGAAGTGCAACCCAAAATTTCTCACACAACTCACGGTTCTGTTCACTGTGCGTCGATCCATAGTGATCAAAATCTATGTGGAAACCGCTGAAATCGCGCTGATGCTCCGCACTCATTCGATCAATCCACTCTTGCTCGCTCAACCCGTTCTTTTTTGCGCTAATCATGATCGCTGTACCGTGCGTATCATCCGCACAAAAATAGCGACAAGCGTTGCCCTGCAATTTCTGGAATCGCACCCAGATATCCGTCTGGATGTACTCGACCAGATGGCCCAAGTGAATCGGTCCATTGGCATAGGGCAGTGCAGATGTAACTAGGATTTGTCTTTGGGTCATTCACCCCTCCGTGTCGAGCTGGAATCGAAAATTCTATCGGAATGATTCATTCCCCTAAAGTGCACCCTGAGCAATGACAGCAAAATTAACTTAAAGTTCGTTCTCAGCCCCATTTTGTTTGCCACTCATTTGTTCTTGGAAACTCGATTCCCCTATAGAATGTCCAGAAGTTGGTTCGATGATTGAATCATGGACCACGAATCGGTAAACCGGCAGACACAGACTCGGAAACAAAATATTCTATTGAAAACATTCGGTAAAGCACGGCTGCCCTTGGGGAAACCAGCAGGACCAGTCCCACGCTAACTCTTGCAACGCCACCCTGGACCAGATCATCCCAACACTCCCACGACCGGAAATCCAAATTGCACAAGCTCTTTTCCATTTTTTTATTAGGCTTTTCAGTCGCTGCGCTTTGGAGCCGATCGGGCAGTGCCAGTGGGAGTGACCAACAGTTCCAGAAAACAAGTTCGGTTCCTTATGCCAAATATGCCAAAGACAACATTGAACTGACCTGTGACATTTATGTTCCCCAAGAAGAGGGGACCCATCCCACCATCTTGATGATTCACGGTGGAGCCTGGAGAAGTGGCTCCAAATCACACATGGTTTGGCATGCGCAAGCCGCGGCTAAAAAAGGATTTGTCGTCATTGCCATCAATTACCGTCATGCTCCCAAACACAAGTGGCCTGCTCAAATTGTGGACTGCCGCAACGCCATGGACTGGTTATTAAACAATTCGCGGAAATACAAAATCGACAAGAAACGGATTGCCGTTTGGGGGTATTCGGCGGGAGGACAGCTGGCTGCCTTGCTCGCCACTGAGGTCCCCAAGGGGCAAAACCGCTATCCCATTCGCTGTGCCATTTGTGGTGGCACCCCGGTCGACCTGACTCTATTCCCGAAAGGACTACTCACCTACTGGCTCGCGGACAGTCTTGACAAAGCTCCAAAAAAATACAAACAGGCTTCACCCACGAACCACCTCAGCAAAGATGATCCACCGTTTTTTTTCTATCATGGCCAAAATGATTTTATCGCACCGATCAAGGGCGTCAAAACGATGGTTGCCAAGGCC
>JAZABE010000234.1:0-6416 GCA_036137535.1 Planctomycetota bacterium
GAAACTCGATGAAGGAACTCCCTATGTCCCCTCACCAATCTTGTATGAAAACAGACTCTATTTTACCAAAAGCAACGGTAATATCCTGACATGTGTGGACGCAAAAACAGGTAAAATCATTTTTGACCGCACTCGACTGTCTGCCCTCCGCAGTATTTACGCCTCACCCACCGGCGCCGATGGCAAAATTTACTTTGTCGGCCGCGACGGCACCACTGTGGTAATCCAAGCTGGAACAACCTACAAGGAACTTGCCGTCAACCGTCTCAATGAGCGAATCGATGCGTCTCCCGTCTTGGTAGGTAACGAAATTTTTCTTCGGGGAAAAAGCCGGCTCTATTGCATCAGCGACTAACTGTCCCCCTGGCGGCAGTCAATCAAATTTGCGGTTCAAAATCGGGAAAGATTTCCATTCCTGGTAATCAAAGTGCCACCATTCATACTCGTAAATTGTGAATCCGGCAGCCTCCATGGCAGTTCGCAAAAGCTCCCGATGCCACCGGGCACTGGAGGAGTCCACTGCATAATCGGGGAAAGACCTGGGTGAAAATTCATCGTAACCGGCTCCCATCCAAATCGGTTGACCGGTTTTCAGTTCATAAAGGGTGAGATCAACCGCACAACCCCGGTTGTGTCTCGAACCCCTTTGGGGATTCGCGACGAAAATCTTCATTTCCGGTGGAGTTGCATCCCAGAACATCTTGGTGACAAACCACGGCCGATAGGCGTCATGGATCAAAAGTCCATATCCCTTTTTCTTAAGTTTTCGATGGGCACGAACCAAAGCTTCAGCCGCCGGTCTTTGCATAAACGCGGCAGGCCGCGAGTAAAATTTTTCCCCCATGAAATTGTTGGTTGACGCGTAGCGGATATCAAGTTGGATCGACGCATCAAGCTGGTTGACTTCGACCAAATCCGCTTTCCGGAAATCACCATTCTCTTTCGGGGGAACCGATTTTTGAGCGATTCTCCGGATCTCGGTGATCGGCTTCACTGGCTTGATCTTGAAGGTCTGCCCGTGACGTGCTCCCACTTCGCGCCGCTGAAACAACACTTTTGCGGCTTCTACGGATTCAGCTTTCCCTGGATTCTCCGCAAATACCATCTGCTCACCGTGGTAGAGGCCATGATCAGGGAACGCAAAAATGCCATCGCTCACTTCACGAAGTGGGTATTGAAAAAACCACTCAATCGTACACCACAGTTGGCCATGTTTTTCGTAGACAAAAAGCGTATTGTGGTCCCAGCCATATTCGCCAACCAGTCGCTTCCATTTTTCAGGGATCGGTTTGGGCGCAAGGTCAGGCGTTCGCTGATAAACGCGGCCCGCAATAGAAATTTTGTCGGGACCCTGAATTTGAATTCTCGGGCCTAAACCAAACTCATCATCACAAATCAAGCCCTGCGCGTTGGCCTTGACCTGCCTGCGAAATTCTCCCAGGTCAACCATCAGTTTGGTGCCCCGCTTGGTGAACCGAATTGCCCCTTTGGCATCACTATATTTCCCGATCAATTGAAGAATTCGGTTGCTTGAGACGGGCCCCGTCGTTTCAAAATGACCAGGAGATTTTTTTTCTCGAAGGTTCACCAGTTCCCTCAATGCAAAATGGCTGATTCGCGAAACAATCCCGTTGGAAACATCTTTGGAAGCGGCAGCGATCACACCGAGTTTTTGGCCGGGAATCGCAATCCATTTGGTCGAAAAACCGTACACAGCCCCCCCATGGCCAATTGCCGTCTTCCCGTCAAATTGGGAAAGATGAAATCCAATCCCGAATGAACTGCGATCATTGGTGAATTGAGGCTGCATCATCTCCGACAACAATGTTTTGGAAATAATCTGCTTCCCATTTCGCTTGCCCTCGTTGAAGACGGCCATCATGAACTGGCTCAGGTCATTGACACTGGAATAAAGATTTCCTGCCGGAGCAATTCCAAGCTTAAAATTGGGTGCTGGAAATGTTCTGCCATCGTGGGTCCACATGATCGCTTCAGCCAATTGATTCTTAAGCGATTCGTCAAAGCGGAAGCTGCTCTGGGTCATATTTAGGGGTTCAAGAATCGAACGTTGAATCACTGATTCAAATGACTTTCCCGTTACTTTCTCCAACACCGATCCCACAACAGTAATCCCCGCGTTGGAGTACTTGGTACGGGTTTCCGGTTCATAAATTAGTTTTGTTTTGTTGAGGCTTAACGTGGTTTCTAGAACAGAGGGTTCCGTGGGATCAAAATAGTGCCCAACGGGCGACTCCCTCACCAGACCTGAACGATGAGACATAAGTTGCCGCAGGGTGATTTTATTGCCGAATGGGTTTTGAGGATGAAATTCAGGCAAATAATTTGCAACGTCCCGATCCAAATCGAGCTTGCCCTGTTCAACCAGTTGCATAACCGCCAAATCGGTAAAAAGCTTGGAAACGGAACCCACACGGTAAACGGTATCAGCTGTTGCCAGTTGCTGAGTCTGGTTCGCTGAAGTTTTCCTGGCCACTCCATATCCCTGTGCGTAAACCACTCGCTGGTCGACGACCAAGGCAATTGAAAAAGCAGGGATGTTCTTCTCTTCAATTTGATTCCTGACAATGTCGGAAATCTTCTCACCAAGATCTGCGTAGTCTGTTACGGCTGTTTGTCCGCTACCCCGATCAGCCAAGCACAGTGAGAGTTGCATAAAAATTGTGAGAACCATTGCCCATGAGCGTCGAGTGAAAACAGTTATTTGGCCGTGCATCGTATTGTTCGAAAATCTGGGAGTGAGATGATCTTTGTATTAGTCGGGGTCAACAGCGGGTTACCCGATTATGGGCAGAAAACCAATCCATTGTCCAAAAACCAACGGGTCTGTGAACTCACTGGATCCATCCAGTCTCAATCCGCCCAATCAAACCGAACCCGGAGAAATCAAAAGAAACTCGCTTTGCGGTCCGACTTCAACTCGAAAAGAACCCAGACAAGCGGGAATCAAGCAAGTTCCTCCACGCTCCATGGGCTGTCCACAGGGATCCCCATCCACCCAAACGGATCCCTTAATAACGGCGATGATTCGAAAAGAACCTCCGGTATGAAATCGATGCCCTGAACTCAGCCGAATCCGCTCAATTTTAAATTGATTACAATCGACGATTGAGTCGGTAACGTCGTCGACCCGTTTTGGAACTTGGGCATTCACCGGGCCTCTAGCAAAATCGATGGCCGACATCCCCTCTTCAAATTGAAGGGCACGGGGTTTTCCATCTTTGTCGAGTCGACCCCAATCACACAGCCGAAAGGTGGTATTACTACATTGTTGAACTTCAGCGATCAACAATCCAGCCCCTATTGCATGGACGGTTCCCGCGGGAATAAAAATACAATCACCGGGATGCGGGTAAAAACTGTGAAGCAGGGACTCCATGCAATTGGTTTCAAAGGATTTTCTCAAATCTGCCGGCGTCACTTCTTCTTTCAGGCCGGCATAAACTCGGGACCCCGGAAGGGCGT
The DNA here is from genome assembly GCA_036137535.1 of Planctomycetota bacterium. Lineage (GTDB taxonomy): Bacteria > Planctomycetota > Planctomycetia > Pirellulales > Pirellulaceae > JABAAE01. The sequence goes on from JAZABE010000234.1 coordinate 3,484, forward strand.
CCATCACGAACCAGGCTTCTGTTTTCCCTAAGTCAGGCTCTTCCAAGGTCGCACCCATTTGATCATCCGGGTGAACTTGCACACTGAGACTCTGGTTTGCATCCAAGAATTTCAAAAGAAGGGGAAATCGGTTTTGGAGACTTTCAGGACGGTTTGAATCACGGATTTTATCCAAGATTGTTTCCCCCAATAGTTCAGCGCCGACTTCCTTCACCATTTCAGCTAGAGTTTTACCGGTCAAGGGCCCAAACCTGACCACGCTCTGCTGGCGACCGTGATCGACAATTTCCCAACTCTCTGCAACGGCTTCCCGATTTCCCACCGGTTTGCCCAGATCGGTTCCAAGCCGGCACCCACCCCAGAGGTAGTCCTGAAAAAGTGGGTTAAAACGGATCGGATACAATTCCACACTATCACTCGGGTAAGGCATCTCTGAAAGCAAAACAGGTCTTATTCGCGAACCTGCTCATGATTTTATCATAACGTTGCGGCCAACAGGTTCCATGGCAGGGAATCACCTATCAATGCGATTAACCTGGCAAATCCCTGTTAGCCGGAACCACTTTTGCCAAAGCGATCAGTAACGGATCTTCGGGTTCAAGCAATTTCGAGAGCAGTTCTCCAACGAGATTGGGAACCACCAAGTGAGCAGCCAAAAAAGCGTGAAGACATCGGACCCGATTGAAGTTAAAAACGCCTCCAACTCCCCTTTGGTCCAGTAAGTCGCTGACTCCCAACCGTTCGATTTCTCGTTTAACCTCGGGTTGATAATAGGATCTTCGCAACTCGACATGTTTTTGATGGTCGCAAATCAAGCGGTTCCGAAATTCGGCAGACTCATCAATGATCCGCTGAACCCGTTCGATCATGCCCGCCGATTCCAGATCATGGATCCACTTGTTGAGTTGGACATCACTAAGCCAAAAAAGAGTCGGAAACGGGTTATGCTCAACCATCGTGGCAACCCGCAACACCGCCGGAAAGCCATTGTGGTTTCTCTTCATCACCTCCTGTAATCCGCTAGGAGGCCGTCCCAGTTGCTGTTCAATTAGTTGCAGGTCTTCTTCATTCATGCAATCAACTGCCAGGATTCGGGGCTCATTCTCGTTTCTTTCTGCAGGTTAGAGGAAAACCCTTCTGCCCTTCAAGGGAGGTTGCTGTCTGATAGCTGTGCCCGCAGCCCCACAGTAGGGTCTAAATTCCTGAGTTCACTCTAACGATCTCGGCTTCGGCCAACACCCCGAGCCACGACCGCAACACAAACCGAATGGGCCCCGGCTTTCAAACACACTGTCGTTGCCTCTTTGAGGGTTGCTCCGGAAGTCATCACATCGTCCACAATCAACACTCTTTTCCCGAAGATTTTTCTGGCTTTGACCGTTGAAATCGAATTTCTCACATTGTTCATTCTCTCGCCCATGGACAAGGTGCCCTGTTTTTTTGTCAAGCGACTACAGCGCAACGCATTAGGTGAATTTTTCCATTGACCAATCCGTGCAATGTGTCTTGCCAAACCTTCAGAAACAACTGTCTTTCTTCCCATTCTGCGTCGCCAATGAATCGGTATCGGTATCACAATATCAAATTCCCAGTTGACAGTTTTCAAGCAAAGCAATTTTGCCAGCTCGAACAACAGCGGATCAAAATGCCCCGATTTGATTTGAAGAATCGCATCACGAACGCCACCTTCATAGTTGCCAATGGAAAAACAACGCTGAAACGGCAATGACCAATAGCGACAATGAAGACAACTGGGAAGAGAAACTTCGCCCACACTGTTGGCAAGGGGCAAATTCGCTTGAAGACGTTGAAAACCGGCACCGCACTGTTGACATGTCTTTCGATAAGACGGTGTCAGTTCATTCCCACAAGGCAAACACAAAGCACAGCTGATTGGCTTAAACGGTTCGGTTTCAACCTTTTGAAACGCGTGGTTGATCTCGGAACCACAGTGACAACAAAGGGGTGGAAACACCAGTTCCAACATCCGTGCACACGCGAATTCCAGAGATCGCAATCCACCGTCAATCATGATTTTCCTTCGATCATGCTAGCATCGCAAACCCCTGGAATTCTACGCAATTGACGTCCCAGAAGTAAGAAACTAACTGACAAACAATTTGCAGGTTTCACTTCCGCCCAACAGCATCCATTGGTTGATTCAGTTTGAGCCTAATTGCCTCTTTCACAAACGACATAGTTAAAAACTGAGTTCTTTCCTAGAATTTTCGCTTAGAAAACGGGTCCTCCTGGTTTGCGGCCCGCTATCCCATTTTATTGAAAACGTCACATGGCAATCTATGACCGGTATCTGGCGGTCCTCTTCTTCAGAGTGCTATTGGTCATTTTTACGGCACTCTGTGGACTGTTCATGATTGTCGATTTTTTTGAACGGCTGGAAGAGTTTCTGGACATTACCAAAACTGAAGGAACGTTGGCGGGTGTCGCTTTTGAGTTTTACACGCCCCGGGTGCTCAGCTTCTTTGATCGAATTTCCGGGTTGGTCGCGTTAATTTCGGCCGTTTTTGTGGTGACCTGGATTCGGACCAAACGGGAGCTGGTGGCTATCTATGCCGGCGGCATTCATTTAAGAAGAATCATACGACCGATCCTGGTTTGTGTTGTCATCATAGCCGGGTTTGGAATCATCAATCGGGAGATCCTGATTCCGTCCTACAAAGAACGGCTCATCCGGGATACCCGCAACTGGTTTGGTAAAGATGAAGTTGTTTTGCGTCCAACGTTTGATCGCATGACCGGTTTCTTCTTAAACGGAAAAAGCTGTGTGATCGCCGACAATGAAATCCTCTCTCCCAACATCCAGCTCCCACCTGGGATTTCAGCCCCGTTCGAACGGATTGTTGCGGCCAAAGGAAAATACCTGTTGGCCGAAGGCAGTCGACCTGCGGGATATCTTTTTACGGATGTTTCGG
>JAZABE010000235.1:0-3252 GCA_036137535.1 Planctomycetota bacterium
TCTTCGGTATCAGCCGAATCACTCGGCTGTCGAGCAAGTGCAGTTGGGTCAGTTCGCTCTTCATTTTTCGCAATTTCTGCCCCAGCCGGCTGTTTGAGCTTGGAGCCAAAGACGGCCCATGAGCCAAGCCCTAGGAACGCAGCAATCAGACAAAGCTTGGCAATCAAGCCGAAGGTGTATTTTCGTTTTGGGCGGGTAGTCATTTCTCGACGGTAACCGGGACCAGGATGACGGGAATAGAGAAATTTAGCGGAAGAAATAGCAAATCAGGGTCGCTGAGAAAAGCCCAACCTGTCCTTGTCGGCGTTTCGGCACCGACAACTTGACCGACTCGACAAAAAACTAGTCAACAGAGGCATTCTCAGGAGGTTTTCAGGCAACGAATTCCAAAGCGGCCCACATGAAACGGAATTCGACCCACCAAGGCGCGCGCAGCCTCACTTACTTTTTGCTAGCGAGTTGTTAAATTTATCGAATGGTAAAAAACGAACCAACGCCAATGATGCGGCAATACCACGAAGCCAAGCAAACCTGTGGTGATGCTCTGCTGTTTTTTCGTATGGGCGATTTTTATGAACTCTTTTTTGAGGATGCTAAAACTGCAGCATCCTTATTGGGCTTAACGCTGACCAGTCGGGATAAAGGGGAGAATCCAATCCCCATGGCCGGATTCCCCCATCACCAATTGGATGGCTACCTGGCCAAAGTCATCAAAAGCGGGCAACGGGCCGCCGTCTGCGAACAAGTCGAAGACCCGAAAACGGCCAAAGGCATTGTCAAGCGTCAGGTGACACGGGTGGTCACACCGGGCACGGTTACCGATGAAGAATTGCTGGACCCAGCCGAGTGCAATTACCTTGCCGCGGTCATCGCCAATGAAACACAAAGCCGATTTGGGATTGCCTGGGTTGATATCTCAACCGGGCGTTTTCTGGCCGGTGAATTTACCGACCTGGATGACGAGCTTTCGAGAATCCGTCCCTCCGAATGCCTCGTTTCTCAGGACGCTACGCCTTTGCTGTTTGATTTCCCCGAAATGATGACCACCCGGCAACCGGGATGGTCATTCGGACTCACGGAATCTGAAACCAATTTGTGTCGGCATTTTGCAATCAAGAACTTGGATGGATTTGGTTTTGATGCAACCTCGGACTCTCTAGCCATTCGAGCTGCCGGTGCCATTTTAGCCTACTTGCAGGAAACTCAACGCAATTCTTTGCAACACGTTTCCCGCTTGGCAAAATATCAAACCGGTCACACACTAGAAATTGACCAGGCAACTCGCCGCAGTCTTGAAATCACTCGTACCATTCGAGATGGTTCCAGAGACGGTTCCTTGTTAGGTGCCATTCAGCGAACCCAGTCACCCATGGGAAGCCGTCTTTTCGCGGATTGGCTAAACAACCCGCTGACCGATCGCAGCGAGATCCAACGCCGCCTTGATTCGGTTGATGAACTGCTTGCCGCCAACGATCTTCGACAAACCTGTCGTGAATTCCTTCAGACCATTTATGATCTGGAACGGTTAAACACCAAAGTCATCACGGGTCGCACGTCGCCCAGAGACCTCGTCTTTATCGGGCGGACGCTTGCCAGCCTGCCTGGGATCAAGGGCAAGCTTGCAAGTTGCCAGAGCCAGCTCCTGATCGAAATTGAATCCCGCATCAACCCTTGCCCCGAGGTGAGAGAACGAGTTGAATCCGCGTTCCAGGAAAATGCCCCTTTGTCGCCCCGCGAAAGCGGATTCATCAAGCCCGGTTTCAGCGATCCGCTCGATCAGCTACGAGAACTGGCGACTGGTGGCAAACAGTGGATTGCCAACTACCAGAAACAGATCATGGAAGAATCCGGCATCTCAAGCCTCAAGGTTGGCTTCAACAAAGTCTTTGGATATTTTCTCGAGGTGACTCACACCCATCGCGACAAGGTCCCGGAACACTTCATCCGCAAACAGACGCTGAAAAATGCGGAACGGTACATCACTCCAGAACTCAAGGAATATGAAGAAAAAGTCCTTGCCGCGGATGATCAAGCCCTGGAATTGGAATATGAACTGTTCGTTGAAATCCGCGACTTTGTGCAGTCGTTTGCAACCGTTTTACAGACGACTGCAATCGCCTTGGCTGAACTCGATGTTCTCTTATCGCTTTCAGAAATTGCGGCAGAGAGAAACTACTGCCGGCCGAATGTCATCGACGACGCGGAGCTTAAAATTATTGAGGGACGACACCCGGTGCTGGATGTGATCGAAGCCGACGGAACATTCATTCCCAATGACTCGATCGCCGGCGCTGACGACGGAATGGTCATGGTCATTACCGGTCCCAACATGGCAGGAAAAAGCACCTACATCCGTCAAACCGCATTAATTTGCCTGCTGGCTCAGGTGGGAAGTTTTGTTCCAGCCAAGTCTGCAACGGTCGGAATCGCTGACCGAATTTTTGCACGTGTGGGAGCCAGTGACGAGTTGGCCCGGGGGCAAAGTACCTTCATGGTCGAAATGACCGAAACCGCAAGGATCCTGAACACGGCCAGCAGCAGGAGCCTGGTGATTCTTGATGAAATCGGCCGGGGAACCAGTACCTATGACGGACTTTCTTTGGCGTGGGCGATCGTCGAATACTTGCATGATCGCATTGGATGTCGAACTTTTTTCGCCACGCATTACCACGAACTCACAGAACTCCAAAACGAATTAAACGGGCTGCGAAATTTAAATGTGTCGGTTAAAGAATGGGATGACACTGTCGTTTTCCTCCATAAAATCATCGCAGGCTCTGCGGACAAGAGCTATGGAATTCACGTGGCGCGATTAGCTGGCATCCCCGGACAAGTCAATGAACGCGCCAAAGAAATCCTCTCACACCTGGAAAATGACCACCTTCAGACCGACCTCCCGGCGCCCAACCCTCAACGCAGCAAATCGGGCGAACTGCAGTTGACGTTATTCGGATTTGAACCCCACCCCTTGATCAACGAGATCAAGCAGGCGGATTTAAATTCATTGACACCCTTGGACGCGTTCAAACTGATCGAACAATGGCAACAATCGCTGGGACCGACCGACCCGACTCAAAATCTTCGGAATTAAGACAAAGAGCCTGCGGCTTCTGGAAAGAAACCTTGAACCTGAAAACCCGCGAATCGCCAAGTTGACCATAAGGCGTGGATTAAATACAATCGACGATCTTATGGATGGTGGGCGTAGCTCAGTTGGTTAGAGCATCGGATTGTGGTTCCGAGGGTCGGGGG